>JAGODU010000010.1 GCA_017998095.1 Prolixibacteraceae bacterium
CATTTTCGAGCCTGAAGCAATCGTTGATCCTGTGGGAGTAAAGAATTTGAATTCAACTGCAAAAGTTGTTAAAACTGAATATTTCAACATCATGGGTGCTAAATTATCAGAACCTTCCAATGGTGTCAATATAGTAATCAAGACCATGTCTGATGGTTCAATAGTTACTACAAAATCAGTATTTAAAAAATAAATAACCATCTAGGAGAAAAGAGGTTGCAATAACTGTGACCTCTTTTTTGTTTCTATTAAGCTTCTCTGAGAAAAATTAATGATATAAAACCCGGAATTAACAATCAGCAATATCAAAATGAAGACAAGTTATTTTTTATTCGTAATAAGTATATTTATATCATCATTAATTTCCGGCACGATATTTTCACAAAATTCAGATAGTTACAAGCTAAATGAAAAAGGATTCTGGCAATCAGACAATGGAGACGGGACCTATACAAATCCAATAATCCATGCTGATTATTCTGATCCTGATGTTATAAGAGTTGGTGATGATTTTTATTTAACCGCATCAAGTTTCAATTGCATTCCGGGATTACCAATACTTCACTCCACTGATTTGGTAAATTGGGAAATCATTACTTATGCATTAACAAAACAACCTCCGTATGATGTATTTGATAAACCGCAGCATGGAAATGGAGTATGGGCACCATCGATAAGATTTCATGACAACAAGTTTTACATCTATTGGGGAGATCCTGATTTTGGCATATATGTAATAACAGCAGATAAGGCAGAAGGGCCATGGAGCGAACCTCAGCTCATTCAAAAAGCAAAAGGATGGATTGATCCCTGTCCTTTCTGGGATGAAGACGGAAAGGCATATTTAATACATGCTTTTGCCGGGAGCAGAGCCGGATTCAAGAATATCCTAGTAATAAATGAAATGGCTCATGATGGTTTATCTTTAAATGAAAAATGCACATTAGTATTTGATGGCAACAATGGTCATCCAACGACAGAGGGTCCTAAGCTCTATAAAAGAAACGGGCATTACTACATATTTGCTCCGGCAGGTGGAGTGAAACCCGGCTGGCAATTGGTTTTACGTTCAAAAAATATTTACGGGCCTTATGAAGAACGAATAGTGATAGATCAGGGGAATACAAATATTAACGGGCCCCATCAGGGAGGATTTGTTGAACTTGAATCAGGCGAATCATGGTTTTTACATTTTCAGGATAAGGATGCATATGGAAGGATAGTTCATCTTCAACCGTTAAAATGGAAAGAAGACTGGCCTGTAATAGGTGTTGATAAAGATGGAGATGGCAAAGGAGAACCGGTGTTAACATATAAAAAACCTTCAGTAAAGACAAATAAAACAGAAGGAGTTATTCCGGTTTCAGATGAATTTAACAAACCTGAGTTTGGATTACAATGGCAATGGCATGCAAATTTTAAGCCTGAGTGGGCATTCCCTACCAATTTTGGTTTCCTGAGATTAAACTGTGCTACTTTAGAAAATAAGGATTGTAATTTCTGGGATATTCCGAATCTTTATCTTCAGAAATTACCTGCCGAAGAGTTTAGTGCAACAACATCCCTTAAATTTCATCCAAAACAAGACGGCGACAAAACCGGCTTAATACTAATGGGAGAAGATTATGCCTCCATTGAAATAATATATTCCGAAGGAAAGAAATTTATCACTTTTATTGCTGTCTCAGACGCTATGACTGAACCTAAAAGTAATCAGTTTGAAATGCATGAAACTACAACTTCGGATGTTTACTTCAGGATGGAAATGTCAAAGGGAGGTGTTTGTCAGTTTTACTTCAGTGAAAACGGAATAAACTATATCAAGACGGGGCAACCTTTCACTGCAAGAGCTGGTCGATGGATTGGTGCAAAAATGGGGATATATGCCTTAAAGTCCATTGAAACAAATAATTCGGGGTATGCTGATTTTGATTGGTTCAGAGTGAAGTAATTTCTTTCTGCATATGGTAGTAGAAATCATTAATAAAAAATTTCTTTTCTACAATTTCAAAACCAAGATTCTGGTATAATTTCAGGGCATTAGTATTAGAAATATCTACTAATAACCCGATTTTATCAATATTTAAAGATTTTGCTCTTTTTATCATAGCGTTAATCAAACTACTTCCTATACCCTGATTACGAAATTCATTAAAAACACATAAGCAATCGATATAAAATTCACCCGGCCCTGTTTCATCAGAATTATCAGGAAATACAAATCCAAACTTATCTTTAAGGTACTTAATAAAGTCTGTTCGTAATGATTTCAGAAGATCTCCCTTATATCCGTTAGCTGAACCAAGTATTTCGCCATTATCTTCATAGACTACAGTATTTTCATAGCTGTATTGGTTATTCTTTTTCGTGAAGAATCTTTTGAATAATGCTACCTGATCAGAAGAATTTGCTCCGGAAGTAAATGAGGGAACAAGATCTCCCATTGCCTCAACAAGTAAAAGAGATACTAATTCAGCATCTTCAGGCTGTGCATCCCTTATTCGTGAGTTTTCAGGCATTATTTCTTTTCGTCCTTACCATCTTTATCTTTTCTGTATTCTCTTAAAAGATGGCCTTTAAATTCCATTTCAGCAAAGTAAAGCTTAACTACTTTCTGTGGAGAAAGTACTTTTAAAAATTTGTCATTGTATTCAATTTCCAAATCTCCTTCAATTTTTTTAAAAGAAGCAAGTTTCTTAGAATTTTCTATACATTCCTGATCAGATAAAGCATCAATCTTTTGCTTCATTTTACTTTCAATTTCATTTTTTTCCTGCATCAATGAATATTTCTTTTGTTCATACTCATTATAAACAGGCCAAAACTTTTCAGCTTCAGAAGGAGTAAGGTTAATTGAAGTAGTTATAAAAGCAACTTTTCTTGCTTTAAAATTTTCATAGTCAAAGTGCCCTTGCATCTCAGCCTTAGACAAAAAGGCAAAAGATAATAATATCAGAATAAAAAGTAGTTTTTTCATATTATTCTATGGTTTCTATAATTTCATATTCAGACAAAGAAGCTAATAATTCATCTTCAAATTCAGTAGCATTATAATTCTCTGAAATTTTCAAATTTTCAATTGCATCATATAGCCAGAAATCATTATTGGAATGAACCAAAATATATTCCAACTTATCATTTTCAGATTTCACGGCATTGAGATTATTTATTTTCCCGGGGAAAATAATTTTAACCGGGATAAAAATAATAGCTGTTATTATAGCAAAACTAACAAGAAGGCCAATAGCCGGTTTTATATATCTTACAAAAATAGAATTATTAACAGGGCTACTTTCTTCTTCAAGCCTTCTCATTAAACGCTCTTGAAAGGTATCAAAATAGCCATCCGGAGTATTGAAAGGATATTTTTTAATATCTGTTTCTCTATTAATATGATCTTCTTTGTTTTCCATTAAATACATTTACTAATATTTGACTAATAATTTAGCCAAAGGTTTAAAAATTTATATTATTGAGTCATCAATAATTTTTTGAATACTTTCTTCTATTTTTTTTACGGCATGATGATATGAAGCTTTCAGAGCACCAACAGAAGTCTCCAGAATATCAGAAATTTCCTCATACTTCATTTCATCAAAATATTTCATATTAAACACAATTCTTTGCTTATCCGGAAGAGATAAAACAGCTTCCATAAGTTGTTTATGCATTTCTTCACCATCAAAGAATTCGTCAGCATAAAATTTTTCTTTTAGATATTCATCTTCAGATTTTATAAAAAAGCCTTTTCTTTTTTTCTGTTGAGAAAGAAATGTTAGTGATTCGTTGGTTGCAATTTTGTATATCCAGGTACTTAAAACAGATTCTTCCCTGAAAGTTTCAATATTATTCCAGACTTTTAAAAAAACATTTTGAAGAATGTCATCAGTATCATTATGGTCAATAATAATCTTTCTAATGTGCCAGTATAATCTTTCCTGGTAAGTAATTACCAGCTCATGAAAAGCCATCCTTTTCTGCAAAGGGTCTTTCAACCTTTCGATTAAATTATTACCTGCCATAAAAGAATAATTTTAAAGCCTCAATCATAAATTGGTGCAATTTAGAAATTATTAAAATAACATTTTTTACTTTCGCACATCTAATAAGAAGTGATGTAAATATTTAATCTTTACATTTGCTTCTGTTCAATAATTTATTGGAAAGAAATTAATTAAAAGGTATGAATAAAAGTAAGTTATGGATACTTTTTCTGGTCTTGCAATTGCTGTTAGGAATTTCTGTTGCCGGGCAAAATTTAAATTCAAAAGAATCCACAATTGTCAATCACGAGAATACTCATGTAATATCTAAGGGTGAAACAATATTTTCCATTTGCAGAAAGTATGATTGCACTCAGAAAGAATTACTCACTGCTAATCCTCAGCTTGTAAACGGGTTAAAATCAGGTATGGTATTAAATATACCTGAAAAAGCAGATTTAAAATCAGCAACTAAAGAAAAAAAGGAAAAGAAAAGTAATAAAAACGACGAGTCCAAGAAGAAAGATTACCTATTTCATAAGGTAGAAGGTCAGGAAACGTTTTATAGTTATTATAAGAAATATGGTGTAACTCAGGAAGAATTGATTACTATCAATCCTGATTTAAAAAACGGTCTTAAAGTAGGTATGATAATAAAAATACCAACTCAAAAAAAGGAAGAATCTGAGATAAAAAAGCACATAGTTGAAAAGGGAGAAACATTATATCGAATAACAAATTTTTATGGAGTTACTTTAGATAATTTAAAAGAGTGGAACCCAATACTTACACAAAGAGAACTAAATGCCGGAGATACTCTCATAATTAAAAAAGAGGCAATAAATGAACAGGAAAGTGCCAGTTTTTCAAAATCAGAACCTGCCATAACTGACGTAAAAAAAGAAGAAGCTGTAAAACCAAATGATGACATATCAAAGGTTGTAATAAAACCGGGAAAGGGTATTTTCAGGATAACAATGTTTCTTCCTCTTAATTATCAAATCAATGACTCTTTAAATAAAGAGGCATTAACTTCAGAAGAATTTGCTTATAATGATTCAATCAGCAAAACAGTTAAAGACTATAAATATAGCTTTCTTAAGAATAAAAAGGAAAGAACTTTATACGGACCTACAAGAAACTTTTTAAGCTTTTATGAGGGATTTATTTTAGCCCTTGATTCAATGGCTAATGCAGGAATGAAGATCCGTCTTGACGCTTATGATTGCAGAACAGGTCAGTATGTAATTGATTCAGTAATTAAACACACAGATATTGTTAATTCTGATTTAGTAGTTGGTCCAATAGATGTTAAACAACAAAAAATAATTGCTGCTTACTGCTATAAAAATCAGATACCATTTATTTCTCCCCTATCAGCAGATGATGATCTTGTTGCAAATAATCCTTTTTATTTTCAGGTTAATCCCACAAAGGATTATATACTTAGAAAAACAGCCGATTATATTGGAAATGAGTTTTACGACAAGAACTTTATCATTCTCTCACTTGGAGGATATGAGCAAGTAAAGGAAGCCGATATTGAAAAATTGGTAAGAGCAAAGTTTTCTTCAAGAAAATCATCAACAGGAACAATAAAAGAGGTTGATTTTACCGGAGGTGGAAAACAAGGTTACTGGGAAATCAAGGATGATCTTAAAAAAGATATAGAAAATGTAATTTTTATACCTGCTCCCAAGAATAAAACAGAAAGGGAAGCTTTATTAAGCAGGGCAATCAACAGCTTGTATACATTATCAAAAGATTATGATATAACTTTGATCGGGATGAATGATTACTTGAATTTAAGGAGTATAAATACCGAATATTATCACAGGCTTAAGCTTCAATTTCTTACTCCAAATTTCATTGATTACAGTGATCCTGATGTAAAAACATTTATAAAAGAATATCGTGAAAGATTTTTAACTGAACCAAATCAATATAGTTATCGTGGCTATGATATTGCAATTCATTTTTCTTCAGCCTATAATAAGTACGGAAGTAACTTCATTGAAAAGATTTCAGGCTATCATCCCAAAACAATTCAGAGTTATTTAGATTTCAGAAGGATAAAGGACCTTTCGGGTTTTAGTAACAAATCACTTTTTATTGTAAACTATACTCCGGATTACGAAATAAAGGTTATTTCAAAAATCAATTAATAAAAAAAGGCAACCATAATGGTTGCCTTTTTCAATTCAAATCTACTAAAATGTTTTATTCTGTGTAACCTTCATTCTGAAGAACTTTAGTCATATCGACAAAGTTACGTGGAATTGGCCAGCGTACGTGGAAATCCTGAATATTAGGACTAGCATCCGGATTATAAAGTTTTACCCTTTCAACAAGTAGTCCCAAACGTTTGAGCATATCATAACGATGACCTTCGTGACCTAATTCACGAGCTTGTTCAGCAAGTAACTTTTCCTGATCAAGAGAAGTAAAATCAGCAACTCCAGCTCTTTGTCTGATTGCGTTAATAAAAGTCAGGGCTTTTGCTTCATTACCTGCTCTCCAGTTTGCTTCAGCAGCAATCAGATAAGATTCAGCAAGACGGTAATGAATTACATCTTTCCAACCTGAAGCATCATCGATTTTTCTGCCAAATGTGCCATCTTCAAAATACTTCTTTGTTGTAGGAGTAATAACAACTGCACCAATATTAGCATATTCTGTCATAGTTTCAGCTTTTACAGTATCACCCACAAATTCACCTGCAGGTATTGAACCTTCAGCTTCAGTTTCAGTATCATAATACCAATGAGTTTTATTATAAGCTTTTAATCTTTTATCATTTTTCTCATAAAGAGTCCAGAAATAATCACTTGGATGCAATCTTGCATACGGACGTCCTCCTTGTTCAAATGAACGTTTAACACCATTAACCCTGTCATAAAGTGGAAGCCACATCTGGCAAGTACGTGACTGATGATTTGCATCTCCATGAAGGAATTCCCATTTAAGAATTATTTCTTTATTATCCTGAAACTGGCATGAAAAAATATTATCCAGTGGCTCAAGTTTATAGTATCCGTCATTAATAACAGCTTCTGACATTTCTGCAGCTTTAGCCCATTCATTCTGAACAAGATATACCTTTGATAATAAATGGCGGGCAGTACCTTTTGATATTTTGCTTGAATATCCAATTTCGGAAGCCGGTTTTAATAAATTAATAGCCGAATTAAGGTCACTTACAATTAACGGTAGCACAACATCTTTATTAGATAAGGTTATTTTTGCATCAGGGTCGTTTGAAACTTTATCAGCAAGAACAATATTATCCCATCTCATAATGAGTGTGTAGTGATAAAATGCTCTGAAGAAATAGGCTTCACCAAGTACTTGATTTTTTCTGGCAGTCTTTGCCGGAGTCCAGTCAATTTGAAGATTGTCAATTCCTTCAATAATAAGGTTCGCACGGTTTAATCCGATATAGCAACCATCCCAGATTTGTTGAACAAGCGAATTGCTTCCATTAAAAATAGCATTAAAAGTAACAAGTGCCAATAAACTTTGTTGGGAACCAATTTTAGCATCACCAATATTTGAACCTATTTTTACGATGTCAGATTGAGCACAATTGTATGTACTAGATACTTCACTTTCGTAAAAATTTCTTGCTCTTTCATAAACACCATAAACAGAACCTTCCAAACCATCTAAAGTAGACAAAGCTACATCAGTAGTGAATTTATCTTTAGGCTCTAAATTTATGATGGAATCACCGCAACTCGAGAATAAGGCAATTACCCCAAGTGCAATCAGATATGTTTTAATTTTTTTCATTTATCTCTTCTTTAAGTAATTGAAATTAGAATGTAATCTTAGCACTGAAAGTCCATGTCTTAGTAATCGGGAAGTTCCACGGATCAATTTCAGGAGAATAAGAATCTATATAATCAGTAAAATACTTAAGATTATTACCTCTTACGAATAAAGACAATCCTTTGAACGGAGTCTTTTTAATTAATTTTGAAGGCACGTTATAACCAAAAGAAATATTCCTTAAAGAAATGAAAGATGCATCTCTTAGCTTAACAGCATCAGCAAAATCATATTCTTTTTTAGAATTTGGTTCAGGGAAGTCAGCATCCTGATCTTCCGGAGTCCAATAATCTACTTTTATTTGATTATCTCTCATTGTAAGATTACCATAATAACCATTGATTTTTTCTACTCCCATTACAGCTTCAAACAATACTGTCAATTCAAAACCTTTATAACTAAATGTATTTCTCAAACCACCATACCATGAAGGTGTAGGACTTCCCAGGAAAGTTTTGTCAAAAGTATTAACTACACCATCAGGACCTCCTGTAGGATTTGCTTCAGTAACAGGACCTGCAACATCGGCAATTTTAGCATCACCGGGGCCATAGTTTTTGTAAGTCGGATGCATTTGTTTTGCTAATGCAACATCTGCTTCACTGGTGCTGTATATTCCAATAAATTTATAATCATAAATAACATCTATATCCTGTCCTATGAACCACCCATTAGCAAGGTCGTCAACCGGATTTCCATTCTTATCTACGGCATAACGGCTTAAGCTTACAATTTCATTATGGTCTTTTGCCCAGTTAACAGCCATATCCCATTTGAATTCTCCGGTTAAGATTGCAAAATTGACGTTTGCATCAATACCCCAGTTTTTAGTTTTACCAACATTACTCATAACCTGAGTGTATCCTGTTGTACTTGGAATTTGTTCAGTAAGAAGCAAGTCTGTTGTAAGAGTGTTATAATAATCAATCGAACCTGAAATTCTGTTATCAAGAATACCAAAATCAATACCGGTATTGAACTGATTACTCTTTTCCCATCTTAAATTAGCGTTCGGGAAAACATTTGGATCAGTTGTCTTTCCTGTATAACCTGTTTGATTAAAAGTATATATTCCGTTTGCTGTTGTAGCAAGATATCTGTATGTAGGAATATTGTCATTACCCATTATACCATAGCTAATACGATATTTCAATACAGAAATCGGATCAACACTCTTCATGAAACTTTCATTATGAACATTCCATGCAGCAGCAATAGATGGGAAGTTACCATACTTTGAAAGAGGTCCGAACTTTGAAGAACCATCACGACGGAAAGTTGCTGTAACGTTATAACGTTCATCATAACCATAACCCAATCGAGCTACATAATATTCTTTACCCCATTCATCAGGATCATAAGCAACAGTTGATTTATCAGAAGGAACTGAAGACATATCATTATATTTCAATACATCTGAAGAAGAGCCTTGTCCACGTGTATCTAAAGTGTATACATTATAAGTTTGTATACCGTAAACCAATGTTGCATCGATTGAATGAACATCATTAAAGATTTTACGGTAATTAAGAATATTATCCCACAAATATGTCATTTCTTCCTTTAACTGAATCCTGATTTGATTTGTTCCCGGATCTGCATCAAGAACTGAGTTGTTATATATTGAAGAATAAAACTCTTTATAATTCTCGAAACGTTGTTCAGCAAATGCGTTCATACGATAAGTAAGCCCATCAAATAATTTGATTTCAAACCATGGGTTAATATAAACCCTGGAAGCATTTCTGTCAACTTGTGATTCTCTGTAACGATAAAGCGGATTATACTGGAACTGGTCACCTTTAACAGTAGGAACTAAACGATTATATTCATCATATAATCTTCCAAGAGGTGAGTTGCCAACAAAGTCACCAAAGTCGGCATTACCCTGATATAATGTACAACCGGTTTCATCTGCAATACTTTTTGAAAGCTGAACTCTGGCTCCAACAGTAAGAAAACTATACGGAGTATAATCAGCATTCAACCTTAATGAATAACGGTCGTATGTTGAATGTTGTGCTATACCATCTTCCAGATATACATCACCATTCATATAATAACGGAATTTTTCAGTCCCTCCAGAAAGAGAAACACTTGCATTTTGAATATTTCCTATCTGAAGGAGAATATCGTGCCAGTTGGATTCATTGATTGAATCACCATTACCCCAGTTTTTTAATTCAACATCATCAAGAAGTTGTTCAGTTGTTTTAACACCAAGCCCGGCACCAACAGATGCAGCTTTTTTCACATCAACATATTCACGTGCATTGAACATAGTTGGTTGCATTGCAAGGTCACTAAGTCCATATGATAATTCAACATTCAACTGTGGTTTGCCAAAAGTACCATCTTTAGTAGTAATAAGTACAACACCATTGGCAGCACTTGCGCCATATATTGAAGCAGCTGCTGCGTCTTTAAGGATATTGATAGAAGCTATGTCTGCAGGATTGATTTCTGCAAGGTTACCACCGGTATTTGGTACACCGTCAATAACAATCAATGGTTCATTGCTTGAACTAAGAGATTTTTTACCACGGATTAAAAAGTCAACCCCTGATCCTGGTTTACCACTACCTCTTGAAATTTTAACACCTGAAACCTGTCCTCTAAGTGCTTCAACAACGTTAGGAACAGGAGCCTTCATGATTTCTTCTGTTTTGATAGATGAAATAGCACCGGTAACATTGTTTTTTTCCATTGAACCGTAACCAATAGCAACAACTTCGCCAAGGTCAACAAACCCTTGTTGCATTGTTACATTGATTTGTGTTTGGGTACCGATTTCAATTTCCTGAGAATTCATTCCGATGAACGTAAACAATAATGTTTTTCCGGAAGCAGGAACATTAATTGAAAACTTACCGTCAGCATCTGTAATAGTACCAATTGTAGTTCCTTTAACTATTACTGATACTCCGGGTAGTGAAACTCCGGTATCATCAACTACTTTACCAGTAATGGTTTTTTGTTGTGAAGCAGACTCTCCGTTAATTTCATCATTTATTTCAGTTCCAATGTTCCCAACAAATTCAGATTCATTAGCGGAATAAGAATTTGTAGTAAAACAAATCGACAGAATAAATGAAAGAACGGTTATTTTAAAAACCGAACCGAATTTGGTTACTTTGGAAGTTATATACTTCCCAAAATTTAATTCATTTTTCATAGATTGTTTAGTTAGATATAATATTCAAATTGAAAAATTTCAAATCATTTTATAAAATAAAGTATTCCATTTTATATACATGAAATCCTTAATATACAAGACTTAGCTCAACTATTTTAATTTTCAGTCTTTAAAAAAAATATTTTATTGATTAGCCTATTAAAAAAGTAACCCAAAAATTCACAGAACTTTATTATTGAAAAAACAAAATAATTTTGTCAGGATTAAATTTGATATTAATACTTTAACAAAACTTGTCAACAAATATGACAATTTTTTAAATTTTACGCAACCGATTGCATGATAAATTTATTTTCTTGTTTATTTTTACATTGTTTTTATTAAACAACAAATAATGAAAGAAGTTACAATATATGATATAGCCAATGAGCTTAAAGTCTCTCCTGCAACAGTTAGCCGTGCTTTAAACAACAATTCTTCTATCAGCGACAAAATGAAGAAGAAAATAAAAGACAAAGCAGAAGCTCTTGGTTATAGAACAAATACCTTCGCAAGTAACTTAAGAACAAAAAGAACTTATACCCTTGGAGTAATAGTTCCTCGTCTTGACAGCAACTTTATGTCATCTACTCTTGCCGGAATAGAAAAAATTGCTAACGAGAGTGGATACAACCTTATTATTAGCCAATCTTTCGAGTCGGCAAAAAAGGAAATAGCGAATACTTTGACTATGTATAACAGCCGTGTAGACGGACTTATTGTTTCTCTTGCCGCTGACACTAATGATTTCAATCACTTTAAAAGATTTCTGGATAAAAAGATCCCGGTCTTGTTTTTTGATAGGGTGTGCAACAAACCGGGGTGTGTTAATGTAATTATTGATAACTTTAAAATGGGATACCAGGTAACTGAACATCTCATAGAACAGGGTTGCAAAAGAATTATGCATATATCAGGAAATCGAAACAGAAATGTATACGAAGACAGATTTAATGGATACAAGGCGGCTCTGGAAAAAAACGATTTACATTTTAATCCCGAATTAGTTGTCGAATCTGCTCTTAGTATTGATGATGGAATTAAAATAGCTGAAGAAATTCTAAAAATGAAACAAAGACCAGATGGTATATTCATTTCAAATGACGCATGTGCTGCAGGATGTATGAGGACTCTCAAAAATAATAAAATAAGAATCCCACAGGATATTGCCGTTGCCGGTTTCAATAATGACCCAATTACCAGACTTGTTGAGCCCAAACTTACAACAGTTGATTATCCGGGGTATGAAATGGGAGAAATGGTAGCTAAATTAATAATTAATCATTTGGATGGAAGTTCAAATCTATCCGTTACTGATAGCATAGTAATGAAAGCTGAACTTGTTGTAAGAGATTCTACTCTAAAAATTAAAAAATGAATTATTCTTTTGAATTATTCTTTTTTTGAAGAAAGCTAGTACTTTTGCGCCCAAAAATAAATTGTTATGCAAACATGGTACGAATGCAAGGTCAAGTATCAAAAAATTGACCAAAATGGGTTAGAAAATAATGTAGTTGATAATTATTTAATTGATGCAGTATCTTTTACAGATGCAGAATCAAGGATATATGAAATAATGAAAGAAATAACAAGAAATGAATTTCATGTTGTCAACATCAAGAGGTCAAACGTTTCTGAAGTTATTTCAAAGATTGACGGAGAATGGTGGTATAAAGCTAAGATTTCAATTGTCAGTATTGATGAAGAAGCAGGTAAAGAAAAAAAATCCAATAGCTATATACTCATCATGGCAAACGATATCAATGAAGCTCTTAAGCATCTCGAAGAGGGATTATCTTATCTGTTAGTACCTTACAACTGTACATCCATTCAATTGAGTACTATTGCAGACGTTTTTCCTTATATACCTGCTGCAACAGTAAACTCAATTCAAGAATAACTTATATATCCCCCTTCATTAATACGCTTGAATTATATGAATTTACTTTCCAGCCCACAGGCTGTCATCTAACATCCATTTCTCAATACTCAATTCTTTTTCTTTTAAGTCTGGGTCAGGATTTTCCTTTTGAGTTTTTTTAGAATATTTCCAGTATTCTTCATCTGTCATCCACTTTTCGATTTTCAAAGTTTCCTTTTCTGAGCAATCAGATTTCACTTCTCGTAAAGCTTCAATGTTATGCTTTCCATATTTACATTTTTCAGTGTTTTCTTTTGGGGAAGTGAAACTCATAAGAGTAAAAGGTAAAACTAATAAAGCGATTTTTCCGAAATTTAATGTCTGTGTTTTCATGGCTTATTATTTAATATTTTAAAATTTTAACTACATACTATATGACATCTATGGTTTGATTTTGTTACGGTTTTCTGTTATAAATACTGTAAATCCAGTATTTGTAAAGATTAAACATTGATTTTTATCGGTAAAATTTCATCTCTGAATAGTAAAAAGCTTTTACTCCCTACATTCTATTATATTTGCAACTCAAAATATTATTATTAAATGATTTCAGCAGAGCAGGTAAAATTAAGTTTTGGAGGTTTCGATCTTTTCAAGGGGATATCATTTATAGTAAATCTTCGGGACAGGATTGGTCTTGTTGGAAAGAATGGTGCAGGAAAGACTACTTTATTAAAAATTCTGGCAGGCATTCAGAAGCCATCGGAAGGAGTTATTTCTACATCCAAAGATTTGACATTAGGATATTTGCCGCAAACAATGAAAATAAATGACACATCCAGTCTTTTTAATGAAACACAAACTGCATTCAAAAAAGTATTGGATTTAAAAAAAGAGATTGAAGATTTAAATAATTTACTTTCAGAAAGAACAGATTATGAATCAGAAGGATATCATAATCTTATTCAAAGAATAACTGATCTAAATGACCATTATAGCATAATAGGAGGACAAAATTACATTGCTGAAATTGAACAAACCTTAATAGGATTAGGATTTCAAAGAAGTGATTTTACAAGACATACTTCAGAATTTAGCGGAGGCTGGAGGATGAGAATTGAATTAGCAAAGCTTTTACTACTTAAACCGAATATTTTTTTACTTGACGAGCCCACTAATCATCTTGATATTGAATCAATTCAATGGCTTGAAGATTTTTTAAAGAATTATAATGGAGCTGTTGTACTTGTGTCTCATGATAAAGCATTTCTTGACAATGTAACTAACAGAACTATTGAAATATCTCTGGGGAAAATATATGATTTCAAAACCAATTACTCTAAATATGTTGATCTTAGAGCTGAAAGAAAAGAACATCAGCTCTCTGCATACCGCAACCAGCAAAAAATGATTCAGGAAGCTGAAGATTTCATTGAAAGATTCAGGTACAAAGCAACAAAAGCAGTCCAGGTACAGTCAAGAATAAAGCAATTAGATAAAATTGAAATAATTGAAGTAGATGAAGAAGATAATCAATCTCTCAACCTTAAATTTCCACCTGCACCAAGGTCAGGGAAGATAGTTGTAGAAGCGCGGTCTTTATCAAAATCGTATGGGAATAAAAATGTATTAGACCAAATTGATGTAACAATAGAACAAGGTGAGAAAATTGCATTTGTAGGAAAGAATGGTGAAGGGAAAACTACCTTAGCCAAAATCATTACAAGTGAACTTGACCACAAAGGTCATCTGAAAATCGGGCACAATGTTAAGATTGGCTATTTTGCACAGAATCAAGCAGATTTGCTTGACGAGGATTTAACAGTTTTGGAAACAATTGACAGAGTAGCAGTTGGAGATGTTCGCTCAAAAATCAGGGATATACTTGGAGCATTTATGTTTTCAGGAGAAACAGTAGATAAAAAGGTCAAGGTCCTATCGGGAGGCGAACGAACAAGGCTGGCTATGATCAAATTAATGCTTGAACCTGTAAATTTTCTTGTACTTGATGAGCCTACAAATCATCTGGATATGAAGTCAAAGGATATTCTAAAGAAAGCATTACTTGAATTTTCAGGCACTTTGCTGGTAGTTTCCCACGACCGTGAATTTTTAGACGGACTTGTAAATTGTGTATATGAATTCAGGGATACAAAAATAAAACAAAACCTTGGCGGCATATATGATTTCATTCAAAAGAAGAAGATTGAATCTCTAAAAGAACTTGAATCTATTAATAAAAAGACAATTAATGAAGAAGTCTTAAATCAAGCTATTATTAATGAAGACCAGATTTCTTTTGCTGAAAAAAAAGAAATAAATAAGCAAATAACTAAATTAGAGAAGTATATAACTAATATTGAGGATGAAATTTCATCTCTTGAAGAAGAAGTTGAAACAATAAATATTAAAATATCTGATCCTTTAAATACAGATAATTCTCTATATACAGAATATGAGAAGAAAAAAATAAAACTAGAAAATAAATACTCTGAATGGGAACAAGTACACAATGAACTTGACAATTGGAGATTAAAAAAAACATGGTAAATTTAGAGGATGGAAAAAAATGATTATATATTTGGGTTAAGGTCAGTAATAGAAGCTATTAAGTCTGATAAAATTATTGATAAGATTCTTATTAAAAGAGGCTTGCAAGGTGATTTATATGTTGAGCTGAATGAATTGATAATTCAATATGAAATTAATCATCAATTGGTTCCTGAAGAAAAACTAAATAGAATTACACGTAAGAATCACCAGGGAATAATAGCATTTATTTCCCCGGTTCCATTTCATAATGTTGATGAAGTTATTACTCAGGTATATGAAAATGGCAAAACTCCATTATTGTTATATCTTGATCAAATTACAGATGTCAGAAATTTTGGTGCAATAGCCAGAAGTGCCGAATGTGCCGGAGTAGATTGTATTATTATTCCGGAAAAAGGTTCTGCTCAGATAAATGGAGATGCAATAAAAACTTCTTCGGGAGCACTCCATTCAATTCCTGTTTGTAAAGTTAAAAATCCAATTTCGACAATTAAAAATATACATCAGCATGGAATTAAAGTATATGCTGCAACTGAAAAGGGAGCAACAAATTACTTTACTCAGGATTACAAGGTCCCATGTTTAATTATTATGGGATCGGAAGATCATGGCATCTCTGAAGGAATATTAAAAATAGCTGATGAATTGGTTAAAATACCTCTGCAAGGGAAAATAGAGTCATTAAATGTATCAGTAGCTACGGGAATATTATTATTTGAAGTTGTAAAACAAAGATTTGAAAATCAAATGTAAAACATCAATAAGTTAAGTAATCGGGACTTCCCTTTTGAATGTCTCTTCAAGTGAAATAAAAGTTTCAGTGCTTGTGACTCCAGATATTTTTTGAATATTTGCGCTTAAAATTTGCTTCAAATGCTCATTGTTTCTGGCAAAAACCTTAGCAAAAATTGCATATTTTCCTGTTGTATAGTGGCATTCAACAACCTCAGGGATTTTTCTTAATTGTTCGGCTACACTCTCATAAATACCACCTTTATCAAGAAAAATTCCTATATATGTACAAGTATGATAATCTACTTTTTTAGGATCAATGTTGTATCCTGATCCAACAATAACTTCCATTTCAATTAAACGATTTACCCTTTGATGAACTGCAGCTCTGGATATTCCACATTCCACAGCAACATCCTTAAACGGAAGTCGCGCATTCTTTGTAATGATCTCCAAAATTTTTATATCGATATCGTCTAATTGATGTTTTAGTGACATTTTTCTTAATTATTGGTTAATAAAATTTAGATTGATTCAAAAGTAAATAATTAAAAGCATTATTTCAATTTGAATTAAAAATTTCTATTACAGCAAAATTATTTAAAAATTTTCATAGGATTATCGTAACCAACATATACAATCTTAAACAATAATTAAAAGTAAAGCACCACCTATATTTGATGGTGCTTACCCCAAAAGTTTAGAATAAACTTTTATTGCAACAGTGAACGTACTTTTTGGGATATGGATTGCCCATCAGCCTTTCCGGCAAGTTCTTTAGTGGCAACACCCATTACTTTCCCCATATCTTTAATGCTTGAAGCTCCAACCTTATCTATTATTTGTCTTATTGCATTCTCTAATTCAGAATCAGTCATCATTGATGGCAGGTAGGAATTAAAAACAGCAACCTGTGCATTTTCTACCTGAGCCAGGTCTTCTCTTCCCTGCTGAGAATAAATAGCTGCAGAATCCATACCTTGCTTAGCAAGTTTCATAATGATTTTAATAGATTCTTCATCAGTAAGTTCATGATCTGCACTCACAGATGTTTTAGCCTCCAGCATTACTTTTTTTATATTTCTTAAAGCTTCAAGCCTGACACTATCTCTGGCTTTCATTGCTTCTTTAATATCATTGTTTATTATTTCAAAAAGAGTCATGACTTTATTATTTATTGTTTTTAATCTACGTTCTTATGCAAATAGGAATTATGTTCACTTATATACAATTCGTTACTTTCATCAGTTGAAAGAGAAAAGCGTGACACCTTTCTATCTTCCGTTGAATCAGATGCTTTCATTTTAATACTTCTCCTCATATAGGCAGGGATGTTTTCAAATTTTTCAATATCCTCATCTCTTGCATTAGGAAAATCGTTAGCTAATTCTACTCTTTCAATTTCTTGTTCAGGTTGTGAAGGAGAAGGTTTCTTTACATTTGAATACAATGCTTCATAACTATTGCCCTTGGGTTTATCCTGATTAAAAGAGAAAGATTCTTGCCTGACCGGAGGTGCTTGTTTAGTTACAGGAGAAGCTTTTGGTTGCATATTTACATTTGAAATCGGATTTTCAACTACAGAATGGTATGTTTTTTCTACTTTCTTGGTAGCTAAAATTTCAGGAATTGAACTAGTACTAAATCCTGTAGCAATAACGGTTACAGATATTTCTTCTCCCATATTTTCATCCTTACCATTACCCCAAATAAGATCAGCATCATAACCTGCTCTTGATTGAACATAGTCAGTTATCTGGCCGATTTCATCCATAGTAACTTCAAGGTCACCTGAAGTAATGTTTAAAAGAATATTTCTGGCGCCTTTAATGTTATTATTATTTAAGAGCGGTGAATTTAATGCTTCTTCAACAGCCTTAACTGCTCTATCTTCACCTGTTGCAGTTGCAGATCCCATTATTGCAACTCCACTTTGCCTCATAACAGTTTCAACATCAGCAAAATCAACATTAATGTAACCATGTACAGTTATTATTTCCGCAATTCCTTTCGCTGCAGTTGCCAAAACATCATCTGCTTTTGAGAATGCTTCAGAGATTTTAAAATCACCATACATTTCTCTGATTTTTTCATTATTAATTATCAATAATGAATCTACGTGACCTTCAAGTTCCTGAATTCCTTCAATAGCTTGCTGAATTCTTCTTTTACCCTCATTTCTAAAAGGAATAGTTACAATTCCAATAGTAAGCAAATTAAGATCCCTGCAAGCTTTAGCAATAACAGGTCCGGCTCCGGTACCAGTGCCTCCACCCATACCAGCTGTTATAAAGACCATTTTGGTCCTTTCACCAATTGCTTTTTTTACATCTTCAATATTTTCTATCGCCGCTTGTCTTCCGACTTCCGGTTTATTACCAGCTCCTCTACCTTCTGTTAAAGAAGACCCAAGATGTACCTTACATAATACAGGACTTGTAGCTAAAGCTTGAGAATCAGTATTACAGACGACAAAGTCGACGTCTTTAATACCTTTTCTACACATATGATTTACGGCATTACTGCCTCCCCCTCCTACACCTATTACTTTAATTAATGATCCCTCTTTTACAGGTATATCAAAGCTTGTTATAATTTCAGATTCCATTTTTTCAAGTTTAAATTATTCTAATTCAGCACTGTTTTCTTCAAATAAGCTATTAAATTGGCGCATAAACCAATTTTCTATCTTAACTTCCTTCTTTTTATTTTGATCAGCTTTTTTACTTTGTTCAGGTGACGAAATTTCATTGCCTCTTCTGACTTTATCTTCTTTAATATCAATCTCAACAGATTCCATTTCAAATTCATCAGTTAGGGTCTCCACTTTTGTTTTTTCTTCTTCAAAGACAGGAGCTGTTTCTATTTGATTTAAATTGAAATATTGTTCAGGTTCTTTATCAAAATTTTGAAGAATGGCTGAAGGATTTACTTTAAATCCGGTAGCAATTATTGTAACACTTATTTTATCACCCAGTGTTTTATCATATCCGTTACCCCAGATAATATTAGCATCAGAACCAGCTTTTTCCTGAAGAAATTCGATGATCTCTCCAATTTCACCAATAGTAATTTCATTGTTTCCGGATGTAATGTTGAGAAGAATATCCTGAGTCCCATAAATATCATTACTATCAAGAAGAGGAGATTCCAGAGCAGATTTGGCAGCTAATATTGCCCTGTTTTCTCCTTCAGCATAACCTGTCCCCATAATGAAAACCTTACTTCCGGACATTACAGTATGAACATCAGCAAAATCAATATTTATATTTCCTGGCAATGTTATTATCTCTGCTACGCCTTTAACAGCCGTTGTCAATATTTCATCCGCTTTAGCAAAGGCTTGAGAAGCAGGTAGATTACCATAAATATCACGGATTTTCTCATTATTGATAACAAGTAAACTATCAACATGCTCTCTAATATTTTCAACTCCTTTCAAAGCCTGCTCATAACGCTTCCTTCCTTCAGACCTTGAAGGAACTGTAACAACAGCTATTGTAAGAATATTAAGTTCACGACATACCTTTGCAATAACAGGTGCAGCTCCAGTTCCTGTACCACCACCCATTCCTGCAGTAATAAATGCCATATTTGTATTATCCGATAAAATGGCTTTTACATCTTCTATATTTTCTATAGCAGCCTGTTCTCCAAGTTCAGGTTGGTTTCCTGCCCCTCGTCCCATTGTAAGAGATTCCCCAAGCTGGACTTTAATGGGTACAGGACTATTTTTTAAAGCTTGCCCATCAGTATTGCAAATAATGAAGCCAACATCTGCAATACCTTTTTGGAACATATAATTCACGGCATTTCCACCTCCGCCACCTACTCCAATTACTTTAATATTGGCGGCAATATTTGGTTCACAATTAAAATTCAATATATCTTCAGACATAATGGTAATTTTTAAAAGTTCTGATTTTTACTCTTCATTAAAAAAAAGAGTTAACTTTTGAAACACACTCTCACCGAACTTTGATTTTGGTTTCTCAGTCTTACGAACTGGTTTAGAAACCATTTCTTCGTTTAGTGCATTACTGTCCTTCAAAGCCTTTTTCAATAATCCAAAAGCAACTGCATATTGTGGACTCTCAAGTACTTTTTCCTGTTCAATGGTAAGACCAATAATTGGAAATCCAATTCTCACATCCATACCAGTTTTAAATCTTACTAATTGCCTTAATCCTTCCAATTTAGCACCCCCCCCTGTTAAAACAATTCCGGCTCCCAGTTTATCGGCATATCCACTTTTTTGAACTTGTTGGTAAATGAACTCAACAATTTCTTCCATTCTGGCTTGAATAATATAGGATAATGTCTTAAATGATATTTCTTTAGGCTCCCATCCGTTTATTCCGGGTATTGTTGCTACTTTATTTGCCGGAGCAAAATCTCCTAAAGCAGTGCCATATTGCACTTTCAACATCTCAGCATGTTTTAAAAGAATGTTACATCCTTCCTTTATATCCATAGTAACTACATTACCACCAAAGGGTATAACAGATAAGAATCTGAGAACATTTTCATGATAAATAGTAATTGAAGAAGTCCCGGCACCTAAATCTATGACTACAACACCTGCTTCTTTTTCTTCATCTGATAAAACTGATTCTGAAGATGCTACTGGAGATACAACTGCTTTTACAAGTTCATAACCTGCATTCTGAAGACTCATTCTTAGTTTTTCTTCATAAATTTCAGGCCCAACAACCAGCTTATATTCAGAACAAAGTTCAGAACCAGCAACTCCAATTGGATTATGTATGGATGTTTCTCCATCAACAGAATATGATTGGTTGATTACGTGATAAATTTTATCACCAGGTTGTTGGGCTGTAGATCTTGCTTCTTCGTAAATACTTCGTATATCAGCTTTTGAAATTATTTTACCAGCTTCAATACTTCTGTATAATGTTCGCTCTACTGTTCTCAGTTTTTGACCACTAACATTAACATACAATTTTCTAATCTCTGCATCAAGGCCTGAACTTGCTTTACTTACAGCTTTTTTAACAGCCTCAATGGTTTCATCGATATTAAATACAACGCCTCTTCTTATACCTGCAGAGCTAACCATGGAATATCCTAAAATTTCAGTTTTATTCCCTTCATTTTCTCTGCCTATAAGACAAATGGTTGTATTCGTTCCTATATCGACAGCTGCTACAATATTATTCCGTTCACTCATAGGGGTGTATTAAAAATTGTTCACTATTATTTTATCTTTTGGTACAAACTATCTGATTATTAAATTTCAAAGAGACCTTTTTATATCTACTCCAATCATCACCTGAAAAACCTTCTGTATATAGTGCATTCAGGTGTCTGAATTTTCTTTCTATGTCCTCAATCTTTCCAAATTCAATTATATGCCTGCCTACCCTCGGTACAAGCAATAATTCATTGTTTCTTCTTATATGTATCTGAACTATTAATGATCGCAGATATTTATCATCATATATGTAATCAAGCAAAACAGGTAATTCATTTTTTGAGATTTCTGATGATACATTTCCGCTTACTACTAATACATTCTTCGTACTCAATATTGAAAAAGGCATTTTGCAACCTTTTTTATCGACATAATAACCCCCTTTTGAAGTTATAACTCTATAATATGGATCTCTTTGGTCTATCTTTACTTTAAGACCTCCCTTGAAAAATTTATTATCTGCTTTTTCAAAACCAACATAAACTTCAGCATCCTCTACCCATGGATTTTTCTCAATCTTTTTTTCTATAGGATCTGTATTTAATTCATTTAATTTTCTCCCTTTCAAACCATTGATACTATTATAAACTAAATTCTCAATTGATCTTCCCGAGATATATTGTTGCTTTTCTTTAAAAAAAACTTCAACACCATTACATCTTAAATCTTTAACCTGATTTACTATCAAGCATAAAGAAGTTATTATAAAGGCTATTAATACAACCAGACTAACAAATTTTATAATCACTTTTTTCTTCATAGGTTTTATTGATTGCCTAACATTTCACAAATTGGATTTATATATTTATCAATATTACCTGCTCCCATGGTAATTAAAATATCAAATTCCCTTTCTTTCAGAGCACTAATCAGATTTTCAGCTTTAACAACTCCCTTGTTTTTTATTTTCATTTTTTCAGCTATTATTTCTGATGTCACTCCAGGAATTGGAATCTCCCTGGCTGGATAAATATCCATCAATATAACTTCATCAAGCAAATCAAGACTTCCTGCAAATTCATCAACGAAATCTTTAGTTCTGGAATATAAATGGGGTTGAAAAACACCAAGAATTTTTTTGCCCGGATAAAGTTCTTTTACTGATTCAATTGTAGCTCTAATTTCTTCAGGGTGATGCGCATAGTCATCTATATATAATTTACTGTTACTTCTGAAACATATATCAAATCTTCTTTGTACTCCCTGATACTTTGAAGCTGCCTCTTTAATCCTTTCAGGATCAGCTCCGGCGAGTAATGCTGCAGATGAAGCTGCAAGTATATTTTCGACATTAACTCTACCCGGATAGTTAAACCTTACTTCTTTTATTATTGTATCTGGTGTAACAATATCAAATTGATAAGCACCGTTTATAATTTCTACATTTCTGGTATAGAAATCTGCTTCTTCTCTTGTTGAGTATGTAAAGAATCTTTTATTTACGAATCTGGTTGTATCAACTCCAATCCCTTTTTTATATAAAACAGTACCTTCATCAGGAACATTTGATATAAACTGATGAAATGCTTCAAATACTGATTTGTAATCTCCGTAAATATCAAGATGATCAGCATCTATCGAAGTTATCACAGCGACTGATGGAAATAATTGTAAAAAAGAGCGATCATATTCATCTGCCTCAGTTACTACAAGGCTGTCAGGGTTTTCAGGTAATACAAGGTTTGAATTGAAATTTCGTGAAATACCTCCCAGAAATGCTCCTGTATCTATTCCCGATTCTTTTAATAATAGGGTTAACATAGTAGTTACTGAAGTCTTACCATGAGTTCCTGACACAGCAATACATTTTCTGTTGCTGGTCAGGAACCCCAGTAATTCACTTCTTTTAACAATCTGATAGTTATTCTTTTGTAAAAAAATAAACTCAGAATGATTATCCGGAACAGCCGGAGTCCTGACTATCAGAGTATCAGAATTATTAAAGGTAATAGGAAATTGATTGATGTCTTCTATATAATGAATATTAATGCCTTCTTCAGTTAATTGATGCGTCAATACTGTTTCGGTTAAATCATAACCTGCAACATTTTTCCCTGAAATCTTTGAATACCTTGCAAGTGCACTCATGCCGATTCCTCCTATTCCAAGGAAATATATATTTTTGATATTTTTAAAATCCAGATTCATTTCTTACCAGTTTTAAAACAATATCTGCAATATCACTTGATGCATCGGGTTTTGCCAATAAATAAATATTATTTTTCAAGTCATTTAATTTTACTTCATCTTTAAGCAATTTCATTGCTACAGGGATTAATTTTTCAACTGCTTCGTCATCTTTTACCATCATTGCAGCATTTTTTTCAACAAGAGATAAGGCGTTTTTTGTTTGGTGATCTTCAGCAACGTTTGGTGATGGAACTAAAATTGTTGCCTTTTTAACAAGACATAATTCAGAAATAGTACCTGCGCCTGCTCTGGAAATAACAATATCTGATATTGCATATGCAAGATCCATTCGTGTGATAAATTCGAAAATGTGAAGATTAGGACAATTAAAATCTTTCATTTTCTCAACAACAGATTTATAATAATAACTGCCTGTCTGCCAGATAAATTCTACTTCTGAATTTGAAATCAATTCCAAATAATTAATAACACTCTCATTAAGGGTTCTTGCTCCAAGACTTCCTCCAGTTATAAGAATTACCTTCTTTTCGGGATTTACTTTGAAAAATTCATATGCTTCAATCTTATTTAATTTATCTTCAATAAGACTTTTTCTTACCGGATTCCCGGTGTGGACGATTTTTTCAGCGGGAAAGTAACGTTCCATTTTATCATAGGCGACACAAATCGAACTCGCTCTTTTTCCCAACATTCTGTTTGTGATTCCTGCATATGAATTTTGCTCTTGAATCAATGTTGGAATTTTCATGTTTAATGCTACTCTCAAAATTGGACCGCTTGCATATCCGCCCACACCTACCACAACATCAGGGTCAAATTGCTTAATCAAATTGCGCGCGAGCTTCATACTACGAGCCAGATTAACAAAAAAGGTAATCATTTTTATCCCCGGTTTGCGTGGAAATCCAATAACAGGTAAACCAACAATTTCATATCCTGCGGCAGGTACACGTTCCATTTCCATTCTTCCTGTAGCACCAACAAAGAGAATTTCACAATCCGCTTTTTTGGTTTTCAATTCGTTTGCAATTGATAATGCAGGAAAAATATGGCCACCTGTACCACCTCCGCTAATTATTATTTTAATTTTTTCACTCATAACTCAGTATATCAAACATATACTCCATTTAAAATTTTAAACTAATCTATAGCACCTACATCCGCAAAAGCATGATCCTCTTCAGGAGGTTCATTAACATTAACCTCAACTTCATCTGCTTTTTCTTCTAAAGTATTTTGATAACTAACCCTAAGAATACATCCTAAAGAAAATGCTGTAAAAAGAGTTGATGTTCCTCCCATACTTATCCATGGAAGAGTCTGACCTGTCACCGGCAATAGACCGGTTGACACTCCCATATTTATCATTGCCTGTAAAACAAACATAAGTGCTAATCCTGCAACCATAAATGCAGGAAATGTTCTTTTCGTTTGTTTAATTATTAATCCAGACCTTGCAGCAAATATTATATATGCTAATATTACAATAAAACTAAGCCAACCATATTCCTCAACTAAAATTGCAAATATGAAATCATTGTATGCGGCAGCCATATGATTCCTTACCTTACTTCCACCAGGACCATGTCCTCCCTGACCCCCTCTGAATATCGCCATTTTTGCATAGTCTGCCTGAGTGATGCCTACTTCAGATTCAGGATCACCTTTAATAAATCTGTCAATCCTGCCTTTAATTGTATTTAAACGACCAACATTTACACTCGATGCCAGGATATAAAAAATAGCAACAGCTGCTATACCTGCTGCAATAGTGAGCCCCAGATACTTTAATGGCACTCTCCCTATAAACATTAAAGTCATTATAGTCATGAAAAGTAAAGCTGCAGTTGAAAAATTAGACATTGAAATAATAAGACAAGCACCACCACTAATAATTAGAATCCACAAGAATGTGTTGAATGATGGTGGATTATCGTTATCCTGATTATTTGCAAGTAAACGTGATACAAATAATACTAGTCCAATTTTTACAATTTCTGCAGGCTGAAAAGAGATAAATCCAAGATTAAATGTTCTTCCTGTTCCACCTCCAACTCTTAGCACTAAAGCTACTGCTAACAACAAAACCCCTGTCCCCAGAATAAGGGGTGAAAATATAGATAGAAATTTAACCGGAATATATCTTACAACAAGCATTATTGTTCCGAAACCAAGAACCAACATTATCATTTGCTTGGCCAGATAATAAAAAGTATTACCGTTCATCTGCCTGTAAGCCAATGACCCTGTTGCACTATATACAACTAATAACGAAAATAGTGACAAGAAAATTAAAACCAACCAGATGACTCTGTCACCTTTTAATATTTTTAAAAATCTATCCATTCTATAAATTTCTTACCGCATCTTTAAATTGCCTTCCTCTATCTTCATAATTATCAAATAAATCAAAACTTGCACATGCAGGAGAAAGAAGTACAGTGTCTCCATTTTCTGCAAGAAAATAAGCCGACTTTACCGCATGTACCATACTCTGTGTTTCTACAATTTCGGGAACAATCCCCTTATAAGCTTCAATTATCCTTGAATTGTCTTTACCCAGACATACTATTGCTTTTACTTTTTGCTTAACAAGCTCAGTAAGCTCGCTATAATCATTACCCTTGTCAATTCCTCCCACGATCCATACCGTAGGTCTGTTCATCGATTCGAGTGCATACCAGACTGAATTGATATTTGTGGCCTTCGAATCGTTTATAAATTCAATACCGTGTACTGTCAAATGCTTCTCCAATCTGTGCTCAACACCCCTAAAATCAGTCAGGCATTCCCGAATGAACTCGCTTTTAATATTTGAAACCATTCCAACTATACCGGCGGCCATCGAATTACAAGCATTGTGCTTTCCCTGAAGGGATAAATCATATATTGACATCTCGAAAGTTTTTTTATTATATACTATTCTAATTTTTTCATTTTTAATAAATGCACCATTCTCTTCTCCTTTATTATCAAGAGTGAAGGGCATTAATGTTGATTCAATTTTTCTTTTATTTACTTCTTCCCTTAAGATCGGATCATCACTGAAGTATATAAAGAAGTCATCCTTGGTCTGATTTTGAATTATTCTGAATTTGGAATCTATATAATTCTGCATATTGTATTCATATCTATCAAGATGATCCGGAGTGATATTCATCAAAACAGCAACATCTGCTTTAAAATCATACATTCCGTCAAGTTGAAAACTACTTAGCTCAATAACGTAATAATCAAAGTTTTCTTCGGCTACCATCCTCGCAAAACTTTTTCCGATATTCCCTGCAATTGCAACATTTAAACCTGCCCTCTTAAACATTTCATAAGTCAACATTGTAGTAGTTGTTTTACCATTGCTACCTGTAATGCAAATCATTTTGGCACTGGTATATTTATAGGCAAATTCTATCTCAGAAATTATTTGAATTTGTTTAGCTTTTATCTTTTTAATAATATCTACTTTATCAGGAATACCAGGACTTTTTACGACAAGTGAAGCTTTTAAAATTACATCTTCGGTATGCTGATTTTCTTCAAAAGGAATTTGCTTGTCTATAAGCTCAGTTTTATAAATCTCTTTAATTATACCATTGTCTGATACAAAAACATCATATCCTTGCTTTAATCCCAGTATAGCAGTACCCAAACCGCTTTCACCTGCACCTAATATTACCAGAAACTTCTTCATCAACGCATTTTCAAGGTTATCACACTTACAATAGCCAATATCATTGCAACAATCCAAAATCTCGAAACGATTTTAGCCTCATGATATCCTTTCTTTTGATAATGATGATGAAGAGGAGCCATTAAAAATATCCTCTTCCCTTCACCATATTTTCTTTTTGTATATTTAAAATATCCAACTTGCATTACAACAGAAAGATTCTCGGCTACGAATATTCCACAGAATAATGGAATCATTATCTCTTTTCTGATTATAATTGCAAATACCGCCAGAATTCCTCCTAATGCTAAACTTCCTGTATCACCCATGAAAACCTGAGCCGGAAATGCATTATACCACAAGAATCCAACAGTAGCTCCAATAAATGCAGCAACAAAAATTGAAAGTTCACCTATATTCGGGATAAACATTATATTTAAGTAATCTGCTAAAGCTATGTGACCACTTACATAAGCTAAAATACCTAGAGTAGATGCACTAATAGCTGTTGTACCAGCAGCTAATCCATCAAGTCCATCAGTAAGGTTAGTAGCATTTGAAACTGAGGTTATTATAAATATTATCAATAATATGTAAAAAATCCATGTTACTATATCTTGAATACTATCAGGCAAAAATTTAAAAAGACTCTTATAATCAAGCTCCTGTCCTTTAACAAAGGGAATAGTTGTTTTTGTTGACTTTACTTCTTTAGTAGTATAGCTCACTTCCTTCTGCCCTGTTTCCTGATTTACCTGAACTTGAGTAATGTATTTCCCATGCTTATCTGTTACTTTTTCACGTACAACAACGTCATCACTAAGATAAAGGGTTGCAGCCACAATCAATCCCAGAGAAACTTGTCCCATAATCTTAAACTTCCCTGCAAGACCTTCTTTATCTTTTTTAAATACTTTTATATAATCATCAATAAAACCTATTAATCCTAACCAGATTGTTGTAATGATCATTAGCCATACATAAATATTGTCTAATCGTGCAAACAAGAAAGTTGGCAAAAGGATAGAAGTAAGTATTATTATTCCACCCATCGTAGGTGTTCCTTTTTTTTGTAATTGCCCTTCCAGTCCAAGATTGCGAACTTCTTCACCAATTTGCTTTTTCCTGAGAATTGATATTATTTTTTTCCCATATATCATTGTTAAGACTAATGATAATATAGCCGAAGCTGCAGCTCTGAATGAAATGTATTGGAAAACTCCTAACCCGGGAATATCCCATTGCTCAATCAATGAATAGATGTAATAAATCATATCTGCAATATTTATTCAATTTCAAATACTTTTTTAATAACCTCTTTATCATCAAAGTGATATTTAACTCCATTAATTTCCTGATAGTTTTCATGTCCCTTCCCTGCAATCAGAATTATGTCTCCAGGAATTGCCAGCATAACAGCAGTTTTAATTGCTTCATATCTGTCCTGTATTGTCAGTACTTTCTTAGAGTTATTTATATCAACTCCACTTTCCATATCTCTTAATATTTCTTTAGGATCCTCTGTTCTGGGATTATCTGAAGTTAAGATCACTTTATCACTGTATTTACAAGCTATTGAGGCCATCTTCGGACGTTTGGTCTTATCCCTGTCCCCACCTGCACCTGCTACACATATTATAGCTTCATTTTTACTTCTGATTTCATTAATTGTTGAAAGAACATTTTCTAAAGCATCTGGAGTATGAGCATAATCAACAATTGCAAATTTTCCTTCCGGTGATTTAATAACTTCAAACCTCCCATTCACCGGAATCATTTTACTTAACTCTACCAAAACATTTTGCTTTTCAAAACCAATTAAAAGAGAAGCGCTATAAACAGCCAGAAGATTATATGCATTGAATTTCCCTACAAAATGAGTCCAAACCTCATTTGAATCCAAATTCAATAGCATGCCATCAAAATGACTTTCAAGTATTTTACATTTATAATCGGCTAAAGTTCTTAATGAATAAGTATATTTTTTTGCTTTTGTATTCTGCACTATTATGTTCCCGTTTTTATCATCAATGTTTGTAAGGGCAAATGCTTCAGGCTTAAGAAAATCAAAGAATTGTTTTTTAACTCTCAAATATTCATCAAATGTCTTATGGTAATCCAAATGATCATGTGTAATATTTGAAAATATTGCTCCATCAAAGTCTAATCCAAAAATCCTGTTTTGATCAATTGCATGTGAACTGACTTCCATAAAACAATACTCACAACCTTCATTAACCATTTCAAAGAGTAGCTTGTTAAGCTGTAATTGATCAGGAGTTGTATGTGATGATTGGTATTCTTTGTCGCTTATTAAATATACTATTGTAGAAATCAATCCTGATTTAAAACCAAGACTGCTTGCCATTCGATATAACAACGTTGCGGTTGTTGTCTTTCCATTTGTACCTGTTACTCCATAAAGTTTAAGCTTTTGGGAAGGATTATCATAAAAATTGGAAGCAATTATACCAAGGCTGGCTGAAGAGTTTTTAACTTTTAAATATGTAATGTCATTATTAATTTCTGAAGGAAGCTTTTCACAAATAATAACAACAGCACCATTCCCTATCGCCTTTTCTATATAATCATGACCATCATTATGTGTTCCGCTTATTGCAAAGAAAATAAAACCCGGTTCTACTTTTCTTGAATCAATTTCTATTCCTTTTATATTGAGATCAATTTCTCCAATTGATTTCTGAATTGTCAAACCACATAAAAGCTTTTCAAGTTTCTTCATACTTCTTTTAATCTTTTAACTTAAACTCAGATACACTACCTGCCCTCTGCCACAAGTAGTTCCCGGTTGTGGAGATTGCCTTACAACCTTGCCAATTCCGCTAATGTTACATTTATAACCTGCCCCTTCAATAATAAAAATCGCATCCGAAGCTCCCATCCCAAACACATTAGGAATTTGCCCTTTTACATAATTCTTTCCTTTTAACTCTACTATTTTTTCTTCTTCATTTGTTGAAACCCAATCTGCATCATCTTTTGGGGATTTATATCTTAAATCCAATTCTTTGCATACTACCTTCGTCTCCTTCTCAAGCCCATTAAATAAAGGAGGAAGATTCTTATTATCCTTTGGCTTTTGAACACTCTCAATATTAATATCCGTAGACATAACGCAATCAGCTATATTCCTGAAAACTGGTCCGGCAATTGAACCTCCGTAATAATCTCCTTTAGGTTCAGAAATAACAACAACACATGAATACTTTGGATTTTCTGCCGGGAAATATCCAGCAAATGAAGCTCTGTATCGACTATCCAAATATCCCCTCTTCTTATCATATATCTTTGCTGTACCGGTCTTACCCGCAAACCGATATTTGCTTGACCTTATATTTTTAGCAGTTCCATTTTCAACTACCCCCTCCAACAAAGACTTTAACTTCCTTAATGTAGAATTGCTACAAATAGAATATTTAAGAACCTCAGGCTCATATATCTTTTGAATATCACCATTATCCCTGATTGATTCAACAAACATTGGCTTCATCATTTTGCCATCATTGGCAACAGCATTATATAATGTCAAGATCTGCAATGGTGAAATTTGTAATTCATAACCATGCGAAATCCATGTTAAAGAAGTTCCCCACCAATTATCATCTGTAGGATACTTTATATATGGTTTTGATTCACCCTTGAATCCAAGATCCAGCTTTTCATTTAATCCCAGCCGGTAAATCCTGTTTATAAATTCTTTTTCCCTGCCTTTATAACACTTATTAATTATTTTAGCTATTCCAACATTTGAAGACCGTTCAAAAATTTCTTTAACAGTCATCTTACCATGCTCACCGTGCCCGTAATCACTGTCATAAATAGTCTTATCGTAAATCTTCCACTTCCCGTCTTCAATATCAAAAACATCAGATGTATCAACCAAACCTTCCTCCATTGCAACCAACATTGAAGCAAGCTTAAAAGTCGATCCCGGCTCTGTACATCCTTCATGTCCGTATGCATAGTTGTATATTTCCTGATACTCCCCATTTTTTAACCCCAAGTTTGAAATAGCTCTGATTTTGCCTGTACTAACTTCCATTACTACTGCGGTTCCATATTCTGCATCACTTTTTATTAACTGATTGCGCAGGTAAGTTTCAGTAACATCCTGTAAGTAAACATCAATAGTAGTGTATATATCTCTTCCTTTTTCCGGCTCAATAGATGTAATGTTTACCCACCTGCCGGAAAGATTTTGCTGTACCTGCAGTCCTTCGTTTCCTTTTAAATAATCTTCATACATTCCTTCAATTCCGGATATCCCTTTTGTTCCCTGATATCCATCACCTGTGCCTTTATTGACTAAACCAATAGTTCTGGAGGCCATTCTCCCTTGCGGTGAGAAACGAATATTTTCCTGAACCACTATAAATCCTCCCTTAAATTTTCCCAGTTTGAATATTGGGAATGTCTCTATTTTCTTTAATTGCTCGTATGTTACTTTTTGCGGATGTATCAAATAATACCTGTCTTTTCTTTTATATGCAGCTAAAAGCTCTTTTTTAAATTGAGAACTTGATTTATCAGGGAAAATTTTAGAAAGCTTTTTCGAGAGACTGCTTACCTCGTTATTAAAAACAGCCCTTACAGTAGGAGCACCAAGATCAAATCTAATTTCATAAAATGGTACTGAAGTAGATAATACTCTTCCGTCGTGAGCACATATATCACCTCTTATACCTTCAATAACTGATTCTCTGTCTTCAAGATACTTTACTTTACTTCCCCATTTCTCACTCCCTGTTAGCTGTATAATTACTATCTTTACGACAATGCTTAATGAAAAAATCAATACTATTGCCAACAGTATGGTATAGCGGAATAATATGATCTTTCTTAAATTCATTTCTTAATTATCAGTCAATTTTTATTTTTCTGGGAGGTTCATTAGATTGCTTTAATCCTAATCCCCTCTTCTGTGTTTCCTTTAAAATTGTTGAGTAACGGCTCAGCCTCATCAACCTGGCTTCTGTTGTTGCTGATTCGGATCTTAGTGCTCTGACCTGTTCTTGCACAAGATGTGTTTCTCTAAGTATCTTTTCACCTCTAAATCGGGTCGATATCATAAATAATCCCAGAAAAGCCAACAAAACAACTATCGGCAACCATTTCAGAATGTTTTCATTTAAAAAAACACTGCCGAGTATAATCTGCCTTACTCCTACCTTATTCTTTTGTTTTCCTTCTTCAGCCATTTTATATTCTTTCAGCAATCCTGAGTTTTGCACTCCTTGCTCTTGGATTAATATTTATTTCTTCACCTGATGGCATGACAACCTTTTTACCTGCCTGCTTGAATTTCAATATTTTATTGCCAAAAAAATCCAATTGTACATTTCCTGAAAATCCCCCTTTGTTTAAAAAATTCTTAACTAACCTGTCTTCCAAAGAATGATAACTTATTATTACAAGACGCCCTCCCGGATTTAAAACATCGGCTGCATCTTCTAAAAAACTTTTTAATGTGTCCAGTTCTTTATTTACTTCAATTCTGATAGCCTGAAATATCTGAGCTAAATATTTACTTGCCGATTTCACTGGAATTAATGGTCTTAATATTTCAGTCAAAGAATTTGTATCAAGTATCCTTTTATTTTGCCTTTCCTTAACAATTGCAGATACAACTTTTCTTGCATTGTCAATTTCTCCATATTCTCTGAAGATTCTGATCAGTTCATTTTCTTCATATTCATTAATAACAGCCTCTGCTGTCAATTTGCCCTTCTGGTTCATCCTCATATCCAGATCACCATTAAACCTGAATGAAAAACCACGTTCTGCAACATCAAAATCATGCGATGAAACTCCCAAATCAGCTAAAATTCCATCTACTTTCTCAAATCCATAATACCTTAGGAAATTCTTTAAATACTTGAAATTATGATTTACAAAAATAAATCGGTCATCTTGTATTATATTTTCAATTGAATCTGAATCCTGGTCAAAGGAAATCAACTTTCCATCTTCTAGTTTATTTATTATTGCCTTTGAATGACCTCCTCCTCCAAAAGTAACATCAACATATATTCCTTGGGGTTTAATATTTAGACCTTCAATTGATTCATCCAATAAAACAGGTATATGATAATTGTTATCCATCTTTGCAATTATTTAAAAATTTCCTCCAAGAAATTCTTCAAACAATCCTCCAAATTCTTCATCAGGCAGCATCGATTTCTTAAATTCTTCAACATCCCACAATCTGATCCTGTCTCCCTGACCTGTAAAAACTACATCTTTTACTATACCTTTTTTCTCAAAAAATGAATTAGGAATATTTAATCGACCATTCTCTGCTATTGAAACCTTAGTAAAGTTTTGATAAAATTTATCAAGCAACCTGCTCTGCCTGGGATCATTAGGATTTAGTTTCGATTTAATGTAAAGAATTCTCTTTTCCCATGAACTTGCAGGATACAAATTCAAACACCTTTCATAAGGATCCAATTCAACAATAAACCCCTCTTCATATTCCTCACCAAGCTCTTTTTTATAACTTGATGGCAATACTACTCTTCTTTTATCGTCTACAGTAGCATTATATTGACTAGAGAATACAGGCATATAGGTTTAGATATTTTAAAAAATCAAAATTAGAATTTATTCCACTTTATTACAATTTTATTCCACTTTATTACACATTATTTCACTACTTTTTACTTAAAACTTTTCAACAAATTGTTTAAAACTGTCTCGCGCAGGATATTAACTTAAAGTAGGCTTCCTTAGTTTTAAAGCAGCCTGAAACATTTTACTTTTAGTTAAAATAGTATTATAAAAAATTTATTACTTTTCGGGGCTTTTAAAAAATACTAAATGGAGGGAGAAGAAATCAACGAAATTTTTCAACCTGTTGAATTAAGAAAAATAATTGAAGGCAAAAATCCAAAGCTCGCAAAAAGAATTCCTGGATTTGTTTATTATTTACTTAATAAGATACTTCACTTAAACGAAGTAAATGAAATTATTAAAAATCGTAAAAGCAACTCCAGCATTGAGTTTATTACTGAAGTGATAAACTACTCCGGATCCAAATACGAAATATCAGGACTGGATAATATTCCAGAATCAGGAAAATTTATCTTCGCTTCAAACCATCCCCTTGGTGGTCTTGATGGATTAATTCTACTTAAATTATTAAACGAGAAAGTTGGAACAACAAGAACTATGACAAACGATTTCCTTCTGGAAATTGGTCCATTGAGAGAGTTATTTATTCCAATAAATAAAGTCGGTAAACAAGCCCGCAATACTGCTCCCCTGGTTGAAGATCTATATAATTCTGAACACCAGATACTGATTTTCCCTGCTGGATTATGCTCAAGAAAAATCAATGGCAAGATTACAGATCTTAACTGGAATAAACATTTTATACAAAAAGCAATTGAATATAAAAGAGATATAATCCCAATTCACTTTGAAGGAAGAAATTCTAATTTCTTTTACAACCTGGCCAACCTAAGGAAAAAATTGAAGATCAAATTTAATGTTGAAATGACTTTTCTTGCCGATGAGATGTTTAGAAAAAAAAGACGCTTTTATAAAGTCAACATCGGTAAACCGATTCCATATACTTATTTTGACAATTCTAAAAAACCTTTAGAGTGGGCAAAAGAAATTAAAAATATCTCGGACTCACTTATAAGTTAAACTTATTTAATCAATTCGATAATAATAAAAATGAAAAATATAGTTTCAAAAATCCCGGTAAACATTTTAGAAAAAGAACTTACTCCTGAAAAATTTATGCGTAATACAAATAAGGGAGGTAATCAGATTTTCATTGTTACTGCTCATGATTCACCTAATATTATGCATGAAATTGGCAGACTCAGAGAAATTACTTTCCGAAAAGCAGGGGGAGGAACCGGCAATGAAACTGATATTGACAGCTACGATATTGCAGAGATTCCGTATAAACAATTAATTGTCTGGGATCCTGATGCTAAAGAAATACTTGGAGGATATCGGTATATATTATGTAATAATATAGGTTATAATGAATTTGGTGAACCATTTATTGCTACTGAACATTTGTTCCATTTTACTGATAAATTCAAGACTGAATATCTTCCTCATACCCTTGAATTAGGGAGATCTTTTGTTCAACCCGAATATCAATCAAGTAAAGCAGGAGCTAAAGCTCTTTTTGCACTTGATAACTTATGGGATGGTTTAGGTGCCTTAACTGTTGATCACCCTGAAATGAAATATTTCTTCGGAAAAGTTACAACGTATACTCACTTCAATATTGACGCACGCAACTTCATCCTCTGCTTTTTAAATAAATATTTCAATGACCATGAAGAGCTTGTTTTTCCTAAAGAAAAATATATGCTCCAATTGAATTTATCTAACTACGAAAAATATTTTACAAACAATGATTTTAAAGAGGATTATAAAATTCTCTCAATGAAAGTCAGGGAAAATGGTGAAAATATACCTCCCCTGATTAATGCTTATATGAGTTTATCTCCATCAATGAGGTCATTTGGAACAGCTATCAATGATGAATTCGGTGATGTCGAAGAAACAGGCATTATAGTTACAATCAAAGATATTTATGAAGCCAAGAAAGATCGTCACATTGAAACATATTTGAGCAAGAAAAAATAAGGCTAATATGCTCGTTCATTCTTGCCTTCGTAAAAATTAATAAATGAAGTATTTACTACCTTATTTCCTCCGGGAGTAGGGTAATTTCCCGTGAAATACCAATCCCCTGTGTTTTCAGGACAAGCCTGATGTAGATTCTCAACGGTCTGAAAAACAAGTTCAATCTCAGCATTACAATCCTGGGGCTTCAACATTTCACTCATTTTTCTTGAAATCTCCTCATCGCTAAATGGTTTATAAATATCCGTAACATAGTTAATTACCTCTTCCTTGGGCATGTTCTTCTGTTCACAACATTTCTTGTATACTTTCTCTATAATATGACCCATTCCCCTATCCTTCAATAATTCAATAGCAGATATGAAAGCTGCAAATTTATTTAACTCTGCCATGTCTATGCCATAGCAATCAGGATATCGTATTTGAGGTGCTGAAGAAACAATAATTATTTTTTTAGGAGATAATCTGTCTAATATTTTTAAAATGCTCTGCTTAAGAGTTGTTCCTCTTACTATTGAATCATCAATTATCACCAGAGTATCAACATTCTTCCTGACTACACCGTATGTTACATCATATACGTGTGTTACTAAATCATTTCTTCCAGTATCACCGGTTATAAAAGTTCTAAGTTTAACATCCTTAACTGCAATTTTTTCTATCCGTGGTTCAAGTGAAATTATTTCTGATAGCTTTGCTTCGTCAAGATTTCCATTTAATTTTTTAATCTGATTTTTCTTCCATGCCAAAAGATGACTTCGTACCCCCTCCATCATTCCATAAAAGGCAGTTTCAGCTGTATTTGGAATATATGAAAAGACAGTATTTACTAAATCAAAATTTATTTTTTCCAGTATTACATCCGATAATAATCGACCTAATTTCTTTCTTTCATTATAAATCTCTTTATCGCTGCCCCTTGAAAAATAAATTCTTTCAAATGAACACGATCTTTTTTCTTCTTTAACTCTGATTTGTTCTATCAATATGTCACCCGACTTCTTTACTATCAATGAATGCCCTCTCTCCAACTCTTTCACATCCTCGTATTGCACATTCATTACTGTTTGAATTACCGGTCGTTCTGAAGCTGCAACCACAATTTCATCGTCATAATAATAATATGCCGGTCTTATCCCCCATGGATCCCTGGTCATAAACACATCTCCGTGACCAATCATTCCAACTATGGTATAGCCACCATCAAAATCCCGTGTAGATCTTTCAAGTATCTTTTGAATATTCAGATTATCTTCTATCAATGGTGATATTTCAACGTTGCTGAATCCTTCATTTTTATATTGCCGGAATAATAACTGATTTTCTTCATCTAAAAAATGACCGATTTTTTCTAGAACTGTAACAGTGTCAGCATATTCACTGGGGTGCTGACCTAAACTGATTAATTTATTAAATAATTCATCAGTATTCGTTAAATTAAAATTCCCAGCCAAAACTAAATTTCTTGACTTCCAATTATTTTGCCTCATAACAGGATGTACAAACTCAATTGAATTTCTCCCAAAGGTCCCATATCTTAAATGTCCTAAATAAGCTTCCCCCGCATAAGGTAAATTGTTCTTTGCCCATTCTGGACTATTAAATATGTCAGGGTTTTTCTTTTGTGATTTCCCATATAATTTAAAAATCCCATCAAAGATGTCTTTAATGGGATTTTCTTTTATTGATCTTGATCTATGAAGATATTCCTGACCAGGTATACTGTTAATTTTTAAAGATACTAATCCTGCTCCATCCTGACCTCTGTTATGTTGCTTTTCCATTAAAAGATAAAGTTTATCCAAACCATAACACCAGGTTCCATATTTTTCCTGATAATACTCAAGTGGCTTAAGTAACCTTATTAATGCAACTCCACATTCATGCTTTATCAACTCGCTCATTTTTTTATTATAACAACAAACATACAACAAGTAATTACTCTCCTAAATCAGGTAAATTTATTTCGTCTTCAACAACAAAAGTTGAAGAAAACTGATTCTCTATCATGTGTTTCACTTTTAAAGCTTCACTTCTAGTTCTAAAATCTCCCACCCTTACCCTAAAATCAGGAGATTGAAATAATACATATACCTTTAATTCTTCATGCAACATTAAAAATTTCGCTTTCGCCTGATATGCACTTTCTTTGTTCCCTTGAAAAATCTGAACCCTATATCCATCTATCACGGCTTTCCTTTGATTTTCTTCCTTGTGAATCTGAATTAAAGTGTCTATTCTTGAATCTGAATTAATAGTTAAATTTCCTCCTGAAGTTATCGGATCTTGTTTTTCAGCCTCTCGTAAGGCTATCAAAACAAATTCCTCTCCTTTACCTTCTAACCTATCCAAATTATCACTTATAATGTCTGCTCCAATTGCAAATGTCTTTAAAAACAGTAAAACAACGAAGAAAATGAAAGCTTTCATAAATCAATTTTTAAAATATTCCACTGAAGTTTGATAATGTAAAGATATATGATTTTTTATAAAATTAAAGGAGGGTATTTGAAAATTCAAACACCCTCCTCCTTTTATGGATATTTAAGGCTAACCACATTTGGAATGGCCACAATCCTTACAGGTAAGACATCCTTCCTGATAAATAATGTTGCTGGATCCACAGTTGCCACATTCAGAACCTTCTGCTTTGGTTCCGTCAGGGATATACTTTTTAAGTGCTCTTGCAACACCGGCCTTCCAGGTATTGATTGAATCATCATTTAATAACAAGCTGGATACTAACTCAACAACTTTATGAATTGGCATACCATGTCTTAAAGTCCCTGATATTAATTTTGCATAATTCCAAAATTCAGGATTAAACTTGTCCGACAACCCTTCCATTGTTGTTTTATATCCTCTCTTATTTATATATTGAAAATCGTATCTCGATTCTTCTCCTTCTCTTTTCTTGATAATAGTTCCTTGTGTAACAGAACGTGGTATCAATAAACCTTCTTCATCATCTGCCAAACCCGTAAATATTTCGTAAGGTTTATCATCAATCAATCCAATGAATGCAATCCATTTTTCACGATTATTTTGAAAACGAACAACATCTGCTTCTAAAACTTCCGGTCGCTTTGTAGGGAAAGATGTTGAACCTATTAACTGCTCTTCAGCTTTTTTCTTTTTATCAGAAATCAATACTCCTGAACGCGATCCATCACGATAAACAGTAACTCCCTTACAGCCTGATTTCCATGCCTCAAAATAAACCTGATCAACAAGATCTTCTGTTGCATCTTCCGGCATGTTGATTGTAACGCTGATCGAATGATCAACCCATTTTTGAATCCTGCCCTGCATCCTTACCTTATTCAACCAATCAACATCATTTGAAGTTGACTTATAGTAAGGTGATTTCTCAATCATTACATCCAGTTCTTCCTGAGAATATTTCTTGCTTGTATCAATTCCATTGGCCTGCATCCATACTTTAAATTTGTGATGGAATACACTGTATTCTTCCCAGCTGTCACCTACTTCATCAACAAAATCTATTTGAACATCCTTATCATTTGGATTTACTTTTCTTCGCCTCTTGTACACGGGTAAGAAAACAGGCTCAATCCCTGATGTTGTTTGTGTCATTAAACTTGTTGTTCCTGTAGGAGCTATAGTCAATAAGGCAATATTCCTTCTTCCATGCTTAACCATTTCTGCATATAATTCACCATCAGCTTCTTTAATCCTATTAACAAAAGGATTGTTTTTTTCCCTGTTTGAATCATATATATTAAATGCTCCTCTTTCTTTTGCCATTTGAACTGACGACCTGTAAGCTTCAAGTGTTACTGTCTTATGTATTTCTTCTGAAAAGTCAATTGCAATTTCACTTCCGTATCTTAAACCTAAAGCTGCAAGCATATCTCCTTCAGCTGTAATACCTACTCCTGTTCTTCTGCCTTCTTTTGCTTTCTTACGAATGTTTTTCCACAACTGCAACTCTGTTGCCTTTAATTCTTCACTTTCAGGATCGTTAGCAATCTTACCTATTATGCTGTCTACCTTTTCAAGCTCCAAATCTATTATGTCATCCATTATTCTTTGTGCCATTCCCACATGATTCTTGAATAAATCAAAGTTGAATCTTGCTTCTTTTGTAAATGGTTTATCTACATATGAATATAAATTCAAAGCTAAAAGCCTGCAACTATCATAAGGACATAATGGAATTTCACCGCAAGGATTTGTTGAAACAGTTTTGTATCCAAGATCTGCATAACAATCCGGCAAAGATTCTTTTATAATTGTATCCCAGAACAATATCCCCGGCTCAGCCGATTTCCATGCATTATAAACAATCTTTTCCCAAAGACTTCTTGCACTTATTTCTTTCTGGAATGTTGGCTCTTTTGAATAAGTCGGATAATTCTGTACGTAGTTTTTGCCCTCATGAACCGCCCTCATGAATTCATCATCAATCTTTACAGATATATTCGCCCCAGTCACCTTACCTTGTTCTAATTTTGCATCAATAAATTGCTCTGAATCAGGATGCTTAATTAAAACTGAAAGCATCAAAGCTCCCCGTCTTCCATCCTGAGCAACTTCTCGTGTTGAATTAGAATACCTTTCCATGAAAGGAACCAAACCTGTCGATGTTAATGCAGAATTAAGAACCGGAGACCCTTTTGGCCTTATATGCGATAAATCATGCCCTACACCTCCTCTTCTTTTCATAAGCTGAACCTGCTCCTGGTCTATCTTCATTATGCCACCATATGAATCTGAACTACCATCATTCCCGATAACAAAACAATTCGATAAGGAAGCAATTTGAAAATTATTCCCGATACCGGTCATCGGCCCTCCCTGAGGAACAATGTATTTAAAATCTTTTAAAACACTATAAATCTCTTCTTCACTTATAGGGTTTGAATAGGTCTGCTCAATCCTTGCAATTTCTCTGGCCAACCTGTGATGCATATCATCAGGGGTCAACTCATAGATGTTTCCATGCGAATCTTTTAACGCATACTTATTTACCCATACTCTTGCAGCTAAATCATCACCATTGAAATATTTCAACGATGCCTGATACGCTTCATCGGAAGAATAAGTTCTTCTCTTTGTTTTTATAACTTCTACATTTTCCAGCTCCATAATTCTTTTAAAAAGGGGAGTTAACACTCATAATTTAGGTTATTGCGATTCTTCGGGATTTAAAAAATTACCGCTATCGAAATTACAATGATGATTGCAAAATGGATAACAATTTTTAAAGAAGTTATTAAGAAGTTATCAACTTCGTGTTATTACATTGCTAAATATCAGTGATTTGAATATTTACAAAACCAAAAAAGTTTACCGAAAATAAAATCACTTTGAGAAAAGTCCTATATCTACATATTAAATAATTCACAAAAAGTCAATAGCCGGGAAGTTAAAAATCAAAATAAAAATTAACAATCAGTTGTTGAAAACAGCATTGATGATTTTATTTGTTGCCCCTACATTTTCTTTTACGTAGTTAGCAGCCTTTCCGGATATGGTGTTTACTATACTTGTGTCTTTTAATAAATGAGTCATTAAAGTATTAAACTCTTCTATATTATTCACAGGAAATGCACTATTAATCTCAACCAACTCCCTGGCTTCCCTGAATTTCTCATAGTTTGGTCCAAAGATTATTGGCATCCCAAATGCAGCAGGCTCAAGTACATTGTGTATCCCGGCTCCAAACCCTCCTCCAACAATCGAAACTAAACTATATTGATATAGTGATGTTAATAACCCATAACAATCAATTATCATTACTTTCTTTCCAACCATTGAGGCAGGTGTTGCTTTACTATAACATATAGTATTGTTTTCTCCAAACTGCTTTTTAATCCTTGCTATATTCTCATCATTTACTTCATGAGGCGCTAATATTACTTTTAAATGAGGATAGATTCTTAAATACTGCATAAGTAAAGCTTCCTCTGCTTTCCAGCTGCTTCCTGCTATAATCGCTTTCTTTGAATCTAAAAACTGCTCTATAACCGGAAGGGGTTTAACGTTCTCAAAAATATGTGCTACCCTGTCGAAACGAGTATCTCCAATGATAGAATAATTCTGAATTTTAAGCTTTTCCAACAACTCAGCCGATTCTTTGTTCTGTATGAAAAAATGAGTTGCCAGCTTTAAAAGCTTCCTGTACCATCCTCCGTACCACTTGAAAAACAATTGATCTTCCCTGAATATCGACGAAACAAAGTATACTGGTATTGACTTCTTTTTTAATACTTTCAAAAAATTATACCAATACTCATATTTTATAAAAAACACTACTTCAGGATCAATCTCTTTTATAAATTTCTTAGCATTCCTCCTGGTATCAAGAGGAAGATAACATACGTAATCTACTTTATCGTAATCTTTCTGAACTTCATATCCTGAAGGTGAAAAAAATGTCAATACTATCTTCTTTTCCGGAAATCTTTTTTTTAACTCTTCCATCAAAGGCCGTCCTTGTTCAAATTCACCCAAAGAAGAACAATGCACCCATACACTCTTCCCTTCAAAGCCTTTTTCTGATTTTATTCTTTTTAATAAGCCTTTTCTTCCATCAAGCCATTTTTTTGCTTTAGGATTCCTTGACGCTGAAAGTTTTACTAATAACAAATAAACTTTTAATCCAAAATTGTAGATAAAACGCATAGTCTTTTTTTAAATTCCGGCCTCATAACCAACATCATCCAATAAAACCGGCTCCTTGGATGCTTTTACTGCCAACTCATCACACCTCTCGTTGTACTTATTTTCTGAATGTCCTTTTATCCAAATAAATTTAATTTTGTGCTTCTTGTAGGTTTTAAGAAATCGAATCCATAAATCAGGATTTTTTTTTCCTTTGAAATCTTTCAGCACCCAGGAAGACAACCAACCTTTATTAACCGAATCAACTACGTACCTCGAATCTGTATATATCGTCACATTACAGTTTTCATGCTTCAAATTTTCCAATGCTGTTATTACTGCAAGTAACTCCATCCTGTTGTTGGTAGTTAATTTAAATCCGGCGGAAAACTCCTTCATGTAACTGCCTGACATCATAACAATTCCATACCCTCCCGGACCCGGGTTACCCCTCGAAGCTCCATCGGTATATACCGTAATGTTATGTTGTATTCTTGTTTCAGTCACTAATTTTTCATCTAAATAAGATGGCAGGCAAATTTATAAAAAATGATGTTTTCAGACTATTTTATTATTGTTAATTCATCAAGTATATTTTCAGCTCCTGCAAATTTGTCAACTACCCACAACACAAATCGTATATCAACATTTATACACCTTTGATATTCAGGAGTGTATGTTAAATCACTACTCATAGCTTCCCAATTTCCATCAAAGGCTATACCTATCAACTCTCCTCTTTTATTTATTACCGGACTTCCTGAATTGCCCCCGGTTATATCATTGTTAGTGATAAAACATGTGTGTAACGCCCCATCCTTATCGGCATATTCTCCATAATCATGCGCATAATACAAATCTTTCAACCTTGGCCAGACATCAAATTCCCTGTCCCCGGGAATCTCCTTTTCTATATATCCCTTTAGTGTTGTAAAGTAATTGTAATGAATTGCTTCTGCAGGATAATAATCTTTCACTCTCCCGTATGACAATCTCATTGTTGAATTTGCATCAGGATAAAAATCTTTGCCTGAATCCATTTCCATCATTCCTTTCACCAGCAAACGATAACCTTTATCTAACTTATAATCATCTTTTTCATTTCCCTCTCTTACTTTTTTTAATTCTTGACTTACTTCCTGAGCAATCTTATATACAGGGTCCATCTCAAGTACCATAAAACGAGGCTTATTTAAAAAAGATTTTAACTTCTTTTCATTACTGAAAATACTTTTGCTGAATATTCGTTTAACCCATTTATTATAATCACCCCCATTCTTTGTTTTAATATCACGATAAAAACCCGGCAAATACTTTTTATTAACATTCTTTTCGTATACTTCTGTAAGCGACGACATTACTTTCTGGTCAGTTTCTGAATCATAATCCTTATAAAAATCTTTTGCTGTTTCTTTGAGCCTGTCAGTATATATTTCAAGCATTTCCGCGCTTGTCTCTTTCTGTAATACATTTTTCAACTGCTTAAACTTCATTGCAAAACCAATTATATCCGGTCCTGATAAAAATGACTCCACTAAAAATTGCTGAGCTATATCGTCTTCATTATATGTATATGCTTCAGAGATAAGACTTAAGGCTTCACTGTATTTGTTCTTACGCTCTTCATTTTCATTTACCCAATTTTTAAACTCTTCTTCTTTTTTCTTTTTCTTTTCAATAATATCCATCCTCCTTAACCGGAAGTTCTGACCAATACTGTATTTGTAATAATTTGAACTCCGGGCATATTTACTTGCGTATTTTATTGTAGGTCCGGCTCCGGTATTCATATATTCTTTTACGATTTCAAGCTTTTCCTTTCGGTTCTTAATCCTTGCGTTATTAACACTCTCCTGTAAAAGACTAACTCCTTCTGATGTTAAATATCTGTTAGTCGATCCCGGAAAGCCCATCACCATTGCAAATTCATCTTCATCATACCCTTTTATTGATATCGGGAAAAAGAAATCTGTTTTCAATGGAATATTGTCTTTTGAATAGCTTGCCGGCTTTCCATTCTTGTCTGTATATATTCTGAAAATCGAAAAGTCGCCAGTATGCCTTGGCCACATCCAGTTGTCTGTATCGGCACCAAACTTACCTATGAAATGTGGCGGAGTGCCAACTAACCTTACATCCATGAAGGTTTCGTATGTATATAAAAGAAACATGTTGCCCGAGTAAAAACTTTCTACATTAGCTTCATAATGAGTTTCTTTTGTAGCATTTCTTTCAAGCGCAATTGAAACTGAAATGATCTTTTCATTTCTTTGCTCCAATGTCATTGTCTCATCCAACTTTGAAATGATAGAATCTGTAACATCCTCAACTTTAATTAAAAATGTTACTGATGTTCCCTTTACCGGAAGCTCATCTTCCTTACTCCCTGCCCAAAATCCATCTCTCAAAATATTGTTTTCTTCAGTCGACAATTCCTGTATATCACTATAGCCACAATGATTGTTCGTAAGAAAAAGCCCTTCGGGTGAAACTACTTCTCCTGTACATGAACCCCGGTTCAACATCAAAACTGCATCTTTTAATGATGACTGATTGAAATTGAATATATCTTCTGCTGTAAGCTTGCACCCAAGCTCATTCATCTTTTCTATATTCTCCCTGCTCAGCAAATGAGGAAACCACATCCCCTCATCTCCCCTTAAAAGAAGGCTGAAAATTAAAATTAATTGCATTAAAAGAAGCAGCTTTTTTCTCATAATAAAAGCTTAATGTATTAATACTAATTATTTCCCTCAAACTCAAGTTTCATCTGATTATCAAGCAATCTGAAGGATAATCGATGAAATGGAGTTTCACCATATTCTCTTATTGCATCCCTGTGTGCCTTTGTTGGATAACCCTTGTTTATTTCCCATTTATACTCAGGATGTTTCAAACTTATCTCAACCATATAATCATCCCTGTATGTCTTTGCCAATACAGATGCTGCTGCTATTGACAAATATTTACCGTCGCCTTTCACTATGCACTGATATGGTATCTCTTTATGTTTCTTAAACCTGTTGCCATCAATAATTAAAAAGCCCGGAATTATTCTCAAACCGTCAACTGCCTTCTGCATAGCCAGTATCGATGAGTTCAAAATGTTTATCTTGTCTATTTCTTCATTTGTTACTATCCCTATCGACCAGGCAAGTGCGTCTCTTTCAACTTCTTCCCTCAACTTATATCTTTGCTTTTCTGTAAGCTTCTTTGAATCATTCAATTGGTCGTTTTGATAATCCTTAGGTAATATTACTGCAGCCGCAAAAACCGGTCCTGCAAGGCAACCCCTGCCTGCTTCATCGCATCCTGCTTCTATAAATTCTTCCTGATAAAATGTCTTTAACGGCTGAATCATCCTATATTGCTTTTTCTATTGATTCCCAAACAGCTTTTGCTGTTTTATCCCAACTGAATTTTTCTCTTTGTACCCTTCCTTTTTTGATAAGCTCTTCTTTCAATTTATTGCTACCTGCAATCCTTGATAAAGACTCAGCAATTGATTCTGTTTTATAAGGGTCTGCATATATGGCTGCATCTCCCGCTACTTCAGGAAACGAGGTAATATTTGAGCAAATCACAGGTACTTCACATTTCATGGCTTCAAGAACCGGAATGCCAAAACCTTCAAGAAATGAAACCAAAACCAAAGCTTCTGAACTTGCTAAAACAAGCTGCAAAACTTCAGTTGAAATTCTGCCGGTGAATATCACATCTTCCCTGCATTTCATCTTAGACAATTTCGCTTCAAGTTCCTTTTCTCCCCACATTGGCTTTCCTGCAAAAACAAGCTTGTAATTGTTTCCATTTGACGATTTAAACATTTCAAATGCGTCTAACAATCCAACAATGTTTTTTCTAGGATTCTGTGACCCCACATAGATAAAATATGGATTCCCCCCTGAAAATTTTTCTCTTACTTCTCTCTTTACCTCGGGTGTTACAGGTGCAAATATCTCATTGCATCCATTATACACAACATCAATCTTTTCAGGGTTTACCCCAAATGTTTCTTTTATGTCTTTTTTACTGTATTCTGAAACAGTAATAAGTCTTCTTGCTTTATTTATGTATTTCGGGAAAAAATATTGATAATATCTTTTGTATAAACAAGGAAAGTCTTCTCCCCGATGCATGAAATTAATATCATGGACAACATCAACAGTGGGCACATCAGTTTTTAACGACATCCACCCGTCAGGTGAGAAAAACAAATCGGGCTTATGCTTTTTTAAAATTGAAGGTATATCCATTTCATAATGCCAATACCATAAAAACGGATGCCTTGAAGGTATTGTAGTCCTGACAGGCAATACATTAGGTCCGTAGATAAAACTGTCATCCCACTTCCTGTCAAAAATGAAAATAAATTCATGCTCCGGATGCCATTTAACAATGCGCTTTAATGTTTCATGGGCAAACCATCCGATTCCTTCAAGCCTGTCTTTTAATAAATGCTGTGTATTAACTGCTATTTTCACCTGAATTATTTCAAGATTCTGATTTTGTTATCTATAAAATACTTCTATTTAATTCATTCCAAAATAAACGAATTATTTCTGAATTTCCTTTGACATTTTTCACATTTAAGAAATCAGGAATGATGAGATTCCTCACTTCGTTCGGAATGACCAGCATCCTGCAATGAGTAGAGAGGGGTAATGGGAATGGCGGCGATGCCGCCCTTCCCATTCCTATACCCCAAAAGCCACGGTCATTCCGAGCAAAGCGAGGAATCTCAAACCTGTCTCCTGCCGCCCTTTCCCAATGACATTATGATTTAAACTATGTAAAAATATGGTTGGAAATAACGATTAAAGATTGTTACTTTATGCTCTGAAATCTAAGATCTGAGCACTTGAAGCGAAAGTTTTTTACAAATCTTATTCTATTATTGACGATTAACGTCCTTGTTAAACCTTTCTGGTTATTCGGAATAGACAGGACTGTTCAGGTTGTTACAGGCGACGCTTATGGCCTTTATTATTCGCTACTGGCATTATCACTTACTTTAAACATCCTTCTCGATCTTGGAATAACTAATTATAACAATAGAAATATTGCCAGATACAATCATCTGCTTCCTAAACACCTTGGAAATATTCTGGGCATTAAATTTATTCTTGGAATTCTTTATTCAGTCATTTGTATAGCTACCGGTTTTATTATTGGATATGACAAAGTTCAGTTGCACTTGCTTTTATTCCTGATATTCAACCAATTCCTATTACAAATGATTTTGTATCTCAGGTCTAATCTTTCTGCCCTGCATCTCTTCACCACCGATAGTTTAGTGTCTGTACTCGACAGGGTGTTCATGATTATAATCAGCGGCTTACTACTTTTTACAAACATAAGCGGAGGCGTTTTTAAAATTGAATGGTTTGTTTACATTCAAACAATATCCTATGTTCTGGCAGCTGTAATCATATTCTTTATCGTACTTAAAAAAGCAGGAAAAATAAAAATATCATTCAACCTGAATTTCAGTATTATATTTTTGAAAAAGACTTTCCCTTATGCAATTCTTATTCTACTGATGGCATTCTACAACCGCTTTGATACTGTGTTGATTGAAAGATTATTACCCGGAAATGAAGGTGATCACCAGGTCAGCCTTTATGCTCACGGTTTCAGGTTGCTTGACGCTGTATCGATGTTTGGTGTTCTTTTTGCCGGAATGCTTCTCCCTATCTTCTCCCGCATGATAAAGACAAAGCAAAAAGTTGGAGAAATGGTGATGTTTTCATTTTCTCTTTTAATTTTCATTTCATTATCATTATCTGTTGCTTCATTCTTCTATAGAAATGAAATTATGGGCTGGCTTTATAAAGACTATATTATTGAGTCTGCCCCTATATTTGCAACTCTGATGTTTGGTTTTATTCCAATATCAACTACTTACATCTTTGGAACTCTGCTTACTGCAAATGGAAGTATCCGCGAATTGAATATTATGGCTGCTATTGGAATGACAATAAATATTACACTCAACCTAATACTTATACCAACATATCATGCTCAGGGAGCGGCAATTGTAAGTTTATTCACTCAGTTCCTTACAGCTATTGCCCAGGTAATTATTGCTGTCAGAATTTTTAAATTTAAAATCAAATGGCCTTTCTTACTTAAACTATTAGCATTCTCTGCTTGCCTTGTTGTTTTGGGAATCGCTTGCAGATATATTCCAAATCCAATTATTGGATTACTTACCCTTATTGCCTCATCAACAATCACAGCTTTTGCCGTTGGCCTCATAAACATTAAAAATTTATATTCTATTTTAATTGATCGTGAATCATGAAATGTAATCTGTCTCCGGAAGATTTAATTAATAGTCCTGATTATTCCATTGTAGAAGAAGTTAGTTATGACGACCTGAAGTCTTTCCTTATAAAAGAAATCGGAAATAAAGGCTTAATAATGACTATTTATGGAATATTTCAGGGGATATCTATTGCTGTCAATGTATTTATCATTACTTATTTCACAATAAACATTATAAAACATGGAACTTTTGTAAATGAACTTATTATTTCAGTTTCCGCAATTTTCCTAAGCTTCTTCTTAATAATACCAATCCACGAATTGATACACGCTGCTGCTTTTCTTATTCTTGGTAAAAAGAATATAGGTTTTGGTGCCCAATGGAAAAAGTTTCTTTTTTATGCAGAATCTGACAGACAGGTGCTCAACCGAAGGGAAATAACTATTGTTGCTTTAGCCCCACTGATTGCTATTTCATTGATTTGCATCTTGCTTATCATTTTGAATTTTTCTTTTATTTCCACATTAATATTTGTAATAATTGCTTTCGTACACCTGCTGGTTTGCGGTGGTGATGTTGCTATCGTTTCTTTTTTCTATAGAAACAGGTCAAAGGAAATGTTTACTTTCGATGACAGAAAGCTAAAGAAAACTTACTATTTTGAAAAAAATACTAATCAATAAACTGATTTTATTTTATCAATAATGCTATTGATTTTTGCCTATTTTTGTTTAGAAACTTAATACTTTATTCTTATTAATATTTTTGCTTATATGGATATTGAAATTTTAAAGAAAACCTTCGTAAACCTTTACAATGAAGGAGATATTAACGGATATTTTTCTCCGGGCAGGGTTAATCTTATTGGTGAACATACCGACTACAACGGTGGCTTCGTTTTCCCGTGTGCTCTTACTTTTGGCACATATTGCCTGGTCCGGAAAAACAACTCCGATTCTTTCAGTTTTGCTTCTGTAAATACAGACACTACCGAAACTATAGCAATTCAGGATCTTACCATGCCTTTGAATAAAGGCAACTGGGTAAATTACCCTCTTGGCACAATAGCTCAATTTGTTAAAAAAGGTTTTTCTTTTTCTTCAGGTGCTGATATTCTGATTTATGGAAACGTTCCCGGAGGTGCAGGACTTTCTTCTTCAGCAGCGTTAGAAGTTGTTACAGCTGTTGCTGTTAATGATATTTATGGATTCAATTTAAGCAAAGTTGAACTTGTGAAAATGGCCCGGAAAGCTGAGCATGAATTTGCGGGTGTCAACTGTGGAATTATGGATCAATTTGCTTCAGGAATGGGAGAAAAGGACCATGCTATTTTTCTCAACTGCGATACTCTTGATTATGAGCTCGTACCTATTAAGTTAGAAGGGGTAAAGATTGTTATTGGGAATACAAATAGTCCACATTCCCTCGATTCAGGAAAGTATAACGAGCGAGTTTCTCAGTGCAGGGCTGCGGTAGAGGCTCTTAAACCTTATATTGAAATTAATTACCTGGCCGATATTTCTCTGGAGCAATTCAAATCTCTTGAAGATAAAATATCTGATGATGTTGTTCGTCGCAGAGCTTTACATGTGGTTTCTGAAATTAAACGTACTACCGATGCTGTTTCTGAACTTAAAGCAGGAAACATTGAAGCTTTCGGAAAATTAATGAATGGCTCTCATGATTCTTTGCGTGATAATTATGAAGTTACAGGTCTTGAACTTGATTCTATGGTTGAAGAGGCACGCAAAATTAATGGTGTCATTGGTTCAAGAATGACCGGCGGAGGTTTCGGCGGCTCTACTGTTTCTCTCGTAAAAGATGAATCTGTTGCTGAATTTATTGAAACTGTTGGTGAAAAATATTTTGAACGCACAGGAATTAAGGCTGAATTTTACGTTGCTGAAATAGGACAAGGAGGTCATCGCATTTTCTGATATATTGTTTGCTTATGTATGATATTATAGGTGATATTCATGGCCATTACGATTTGCTGGTTACTATGCTTAATGAACTTGGTTATAAAAAAACCGGGAAAAGCTATAGTCACCCAAATCGTAAGGTCATTTTCACCGGTGATTATATAAACAGAGGCCCCCAAATTTTACGCACAGTAAGACTGATAAGGGAAATGGTTGAGAATAACGATGCGCTTGCTATTATAGGCAACCATGAATTCAATGCTATCCTTTATTCAACTCTTGATAAAGCAGGCAAATCCTTTCGGAAACATCTTGCCAGATATAAACTTCCATTGATGAAAACGCTTGATGAGTATTCCGGTATTTCTCAGGAATATAAGGATACTATCAATTGGTTCAGACATTTGCCCTTTTATCTCGATCTTGGAGATATTAGAATCGTCCATGGAAGCTGGAATTCGGAAAACATTGAAATATTTGAAAAATATAAAGCCGGTGAGCCAAAATTGAAAAAGTCTTTCCTGAAAGAATATTTTTTAAATCCTGAATTAAACAAAGCAGTAAATGAAATAGTAAAAGGCATTGAATTCCAGGTACCTAAAGATCTAATTATCAAAGACAGCAAAGGAATATCGCGCCGTACTTTCAGGGTTAAATGGTGGGAGCCTGCTTACGGTAAAACTTTCAGAGAAATATCTTTCAGCGACAGGTTTATTTTACCCTGCTATACTATTCCCCCGGAAATAACTCCTGATATTAAAGGATATCCTGATAATCTTCCTCCGGTATTTTTTGGCCATTTCTGCCTGGAAAAAGATCATTTAATTATAAAAGACAATCTGTGCTGCGTCGATCGCTGTGTTGTACGCTCGCAAACGCTTACTGCTTACAGATGGTCGGGCGAGAAAATCCTTCTTCCCGAAAACCTTGTTTATATCCAATAACTTCCTTCAGAATATTATAAAAAAAAAGCCTCGCCTTTCGGGCGAGGGAAAAATTGCATCCAATTTTTAAGAGGAAAACAAATAATAAAAAAGTGGAAAACAAAAATATCTTTAAAAGTAACGAGGAGACTGAACCCTTTGACCTCTAAGAGAAAAGAGGTAATTCAAAAATATTTCATGTGTCCCGTTACTGTATCTGCTAAGTCTTGAATTAGTAAAATCAAATGAATATCCTATCTGCAACCTGTTGTCTATCTGCAATCTCGCATGAGCAGCGA
>JAGODU010000130.1 GCA_017998095.1 Prolixibacteraceae bacterium
GGTAACAGGATTGAAGGCAAGAGGAGCCTTTGAATTTTCTATTGAATGGGATGAAGGAAAAGTTGTTTCCGCTTCAGTTAAATCTCTAAAGGGAAATCAATTGAAGGTTAAGTATAATGGCAAATCTGTTAAGATAAAACCTAAAGCAGGAGAAACTGTAATACTGAATTGATTTTTAAAATATTTCAAAGAAAAGCCGTAATGAGAAGATTTTCTTTCATTACGGCTTTTTATATAATGCTTTTTTAAAATTAAAACCTTGCAAGTGAAAATATAAATTCAATTCCTCCTTCAGGCTTGTTTCTTACAGATATTTCTCCTTTATGCAACTGAACAGCATTCTTCACAATAGCTAATCCAAGTCCTGTGCCCCCGCTTTCTCTTGTTCTGCCTTCATCTGCTCTGTAAAACCTTTCAAATAAACGGGGCAAATGTTCCTCAGGGATACTCTTGCCATTATTGGTATATGTGAAATAATGATATTTTTGATCTGAATGATAGTTAGTTATGCTAATTTGTATTCCTTCTCCCGCATACCTGATTGTGTTTTCTACCAGATTCTGGAATATAGAGGTAAGAAGATGATAGTTCCCTTGTACTTTAATATTTTCATTTATTTCAATCTTATAGCTTATACCTTTTTCTTTTAATCTTAAATGTTGATTTTCAAATACATCTTTTATGGCTGACAATAAAACTACTTCATTGAATTCAAATAAATCTCCTGCCTCTTCAATGTTGTTTAGCAATGAAATGTCATTTAATAAAGCCGTCAATCGTTCTGATTGCAGATAAGCTCTTTCTATAAAGTAATCCCTCTTGTTTTCAGGTAATTCCTTTATATTTTTAATTGTTTCAAGGTAGCCTTTCATTGAAGCTACAGGCGTTTTAAGCTCGTGGGCAATATTGGCAGTTAATTGTTGTTTAATAAGCCTTCTTTTTTCAAGCCTGCTAACATCTGAAATCATTATTTCATAGCTTCTGTCTGCAAAATAAATAGCCCTGATCTCAAATATCATTTCCCCTTTTGAAATGATGTAATTTATTCTTGGATATTCTGATAATGAAGCAACGTCTTTATCCTTTTCAAATGAAAGAAAATCAACAACCGGTTTCATCTCCGGTATGCTTAATACATCAGGAGCTGTAACGGATGACTTTTCTGCTATGATGTTGATATAATGAATAAAATGACTATTCGACAATAGCTTTTTATTATCTTTTGAAAAGAATGCTATCCCTTCATGCAAAACATTCAAATGTTGAAACAGTTTCTCCTTTTCGCTTATCAACTCGTTCTTTGCCTTGTTTAATGAATTGTATATCTTTTTTATTTGCTGACTGATGTTGTTTAGCTCTTTATCTGTAAAGTTCTTTTCGTTTTCTATTTCTTCTCCTACTGCTGCTTTTACTGAAAAATCTTCAAGCTGGGATACAAACAAGCCTAATCTTCTCGTTACAAGATTGATAATTATCCACATAAGAATGAACATCAATGCCAGATATATAAAGAACATTTGTGATGCCCTGAGAAAAAGTTTTACGTTATGGTCGAAAACCAATGCTGTCCTTATGTAATAGCCCTTGTAATACTTCGAATAGTAATAGAAATCTTGTTTTGTTGTAGCCGATTTTCTAATGTTGCTCCCTTTACCTGCATATAATGATTTCATTACTTCAGGCCTGTTCAGATGGTTGTCAAGCTTTGTGATATCTTTCACAAAGTTATCATACAAGACTGTTCCTTTTGAATCAATAAGCGTTATCCGTTGATTATGTTCAGGCAATAATTCTATAAGAGAATCAATCAGAAAGAAATTTCCCGTATTAATAACATTATACTTTTCAATATAGTTATGGGCAACAACCGTTATGTTGTCAAGTGTGTTCTCAAGCTGAGCTGACTTATATTCCCGTTCTCTCTGATATTGATAAAGGAATATTGTTATCGTGAATATCAGAAACACAAGCACAAATGATAAAAATATGCGGCTTCTGAATGTACGGTTAATCTTTATTGCCATAGTTCTTTATTTTTTATTGTTCAAACAGATAACCATAACCGGTTTTGCCTTTAATCCTGTTGCCATATTCTCCTATCTTCTTTCTGAGCCTGGCTATATTTACATCTACATTCCTTTCTGTTACAATTACATCATCATTCCATACTTTTTCAAGTATATCGGTCCTGCTGACATAACTGCCTTTCTTTTTCATTAAAAGATGTAGTATGTCAAATTCTTTTCTCGTCAGATCAACAAGCTTGTTGTCAATGCTTATTATTTTCTTTTCGGCATCAAGTTCAAGTTTTTCACAAACTATTATTTCCTGTTTTAATAATGTACCCCGTTTGATTATTGCCTTTACTCTTGCAATTACTTCCCTTATTGAGAAGGGTTTGCTTATATAATCATCTCCTCCAATGCTGAACCCTGTTAACAGATCGTTCTCACTGTCCCTGGCGGTGATGAATATAATTGGAGTAGTTAAATGTTTTTGCTTTCTGATGATATCTGCAGCTTTAAATCCCGACATTCCCCCCATCATTACATCAAGAAGAATTACATCGAAATCTTCAACAGGTTTTTTTAATGCTTCTTCTGCTGAGTATGCTACTTCAACTTCAAAGCCTTCACTTTCAAGGTTGAACTGCAATATTTCACACAAATCCTTTTCGTCGTCTACTACAAGTATTTTTTTAGGATGATCTGACATTTTTATTGTTTTATATAGTTACTCGGGTATAGATAGATGCCTTATGTCCTTCCCTTCAAGGAAATATATTGAAGCTTCAGCTATATTGGTTGCATGGTCTGCTACCCTTTCTATGTTATCTACCATTTCTTTTATAGTTATATAGCTGATAACTGCTTTTTTCTTGTCATCGAATTCTTTGCTTTTGCTGACCAGGGATTTCAGCATTTTACTGTTCATCTCATCAACTACAGAGTCGTTCTTTAATGTCCATATTGCAAATTCCCTGTCTTGCTGGGTAAATGAAAGCAATGACTTTTTAACCATTGTATTTGCTGCTATAAACATATTTGAAATTGTTTCGGATGACTGGTCATACACTTCCTGGCTTTTTATCTTTTTAAGATAATTGACCAGATTTACTGCATAATCACCTATTCTTTCAAGGTTGATGATTATCCTGTAACACGACATCAGTTTCCTGATATCGGAAGCTACTGGTTGATATAAAACTATCGTGTTGATTATCCTTTCACTTATCTTTACTTCAAGCTTATCAATAAGCTCTTCATTTTCCTTTATTTCATTTTCTGTCTGCTCCGGAAGTTCTATTCCCCCCGACTGAAAGAAGTTTTCCAGGTAATCGAGCTGTGTTAGTACAAGGTTTGCCATATTTTCAAAATCCAGCATAACCTTATTCATTGCTTCTTCTTTTCTAAATGTCATTTGCTCATTCTTTAAAGGTTATTATCCAAATTTACCTGTCAGGTATTCTTCTGTTCTCCTGTCATGCGGATTGGTAAACATATTCTTTGTTTTATCATATTCTACCAATTCACCAAGATACATAAAAAGAGAATAATCAGATATACGTGCTGCCTGCGACATATTATGGGTAACCATTATTATCGTGTAATTCTCTTTCAGCTTCACAAGCATGTCTTCTATCTTTGACGTTGCTATCGGGTCAAGTGCAGAAGTGGGTTCATCAAGCAATACTATCTCCGGATTGAATGCCAGGGCTCTTGCTATGCATAATCTCTGCTGTTGCCCTCCTGAAAGGAATGTTCCCTTTTTATAAAGTGAATCTTTTACTTCTTCCCATAATGCTACATCCTTGAGCGACCTCTCTACTATATCATCCTTTTCATTTTTCTTCAAACTTATTCCATTCAGCTTGTACCCTGATATCACGTTATCATATATACTCATGGTAGGGAAGGGGTTAGGTCTTTGAAATACCATTCCCATTCTTCGCCTTACTTTTATTGTTGGCATCTTCATTATATCTGTCCCGTTCAGTATAATGTTTCCCGAAGTTGTGATATTTTCATATAACTCATGCATCCTGTTTATTGCCCTTAACAATGTGCTCTTCCCGCAACCCGACGGTCCCATTATTGCCGTAACAGAATTCTTCTTAAACCCTGCTGTTACATTTTTAACTGCAGGGACATTGTCATAGGCAACTGATAAATTGTTGAGCGACAATACCGGATCGGCAATTTGTATAATGTTTTGACTCATATTATTTACTCCTTGCTGCTATTTGTTTTGATGTTAAATTAAATATCAGCACTATTATCATTAATAACAAAGATGAACTCCAGACTAAATCTACCATGTTCGGATTGTTGTAAAACTCCCATATCAAAAGTGGTATTGCACTTGTTGGCTTGGTAATGTTCCAGTTGATTACTGAACTTCCCAATGCTGTAAGCATAAGCGGAGCTGTCTCCCCAATTACTCTTGATATTGAAAGCAATATTCCTGTCATCAAACCGCTGAAACCTGTTGGTATCATTACTTGTATAATCACTCTGTAATATGGAACTCCCAATGCTAATGCTGCTTCTTTTATTGTTATTGGAATCATCTTAAATGTTTCTTCGGTCGACCTAACTATCATTGGCAACATCATTATTGAAAGTGCCACACTGCCTGCCAATGCAGAAAATCCCATTGTCACATGCTTTACTATCCAAAGATATGAAATTAGGCCAAGCACTATCGAAGGAACTCCCTGTAGAATATCTGAAATGTTTCTTACTAAGTTAGCCAATCTCTTGCCTTGATTTTCATATAAATAGATTCCTGCAATTATTCCTACCGGAATTGCAATTACTGAAGCAAGTACAACCATTAGCAGCGTTCCGGTTATCCCGTTTACAATTCCCCCCGGTATTATTTCACCATTGGCAACTGCTGTCATTGCTGAAAAGGTATCAGGGGTGGTTTGTGTAATGAAATTGAAGTTTATTTGTTTTATACCCTTGACTACCAGCTTGTAGATTATAAGTATAATCGGAGAAATGGTGATTACTGAAAAAAGCACAATCATCCCCAGGATTAATTTATCCTTGAATAACCTTCTTTGTGAATGATCAATATTCAATATGTCATTTGTTGTGCTCATATCAGCTTTCAAATCTTTTTATTATAAACTTGCCTATTGCATTTATTATGGCTGTCAGTATGAAAAGCAACAAGCCTATTGCAATAAGTGAACTGAGTTTCAATCCGTCAGCTTCTCCAAATTGATTGGCAATTAAACTGGCCATTGAATTTCCTGTTGAAAACAAACCTGTTGGAATAAGATTGGAGTTTCCAATCAGCATTGTCACTGCCATCGTTTCTCCCAATGCCCTTCCGAATGCAAGTATATACCCGGCAAATATTCCTGAGCGGGCAGCGGGTACTGTGACCGTCATTATAACTTCAAGCCTTGTTGCCCCAAGTGAATATGCTGCTTCTTTCAAATCCTTGGGAACCATTGCTATTATCTCATTGCTGAGCGATGTTGCATAAGGTATTATCATGATTGCCAGCACAATGCTTGATGTCATTATTCCAAAGCCCTGATTAGGAGCACCAAGCTCCATCATGAAAGGCCGCAATACGTAAAAACCCCAAAGCCCATAAACTATTGAAGGAATGCCTGCCAGTAAATCGACCATTGTACCAATTACTTTGGCAAAGGTTGTATTCCTGAAGTATTCACCAAGGAATAATGATGTTGAAAATGAAAGTGGCAGGGCAATTAACAAGGCAAGTACTGATGTTATTATTGTTCCGGCTATAAACGGTAAAGCTCCGTAATTCTCTTTCCCCTCAGTTGGATTCCAGTTGTTTGAAACGATGAATTTCAAGCCGAATTCTTTAAACGAAGGAATAGCACCTTCAATAAGTGAAAATACCATTCCCCCGGCTACCAGTACTATTAGTAATGATACCGACAATAAAACAATCTTTGTTATCTTGTCACTGTTCATCAGCTAATTTTTTCTTTTAATTATAACAAAGGCTGGCCTTCAAAGGTTATACCCTTTAGTATTTTCTTTGCTTTTTCTACTGCAGTTTCAGGAATTGGTGCATAATGTACCTTTTCTGCTTCTCCCTGTGCTTCTGGTGAAATCAGCCAGTCGAGAAGCTTTACAGTTGCGTAGGCCTGTTCTTTTGTCCTGTTGCTGTATGCTTGTTCCTTGTATAATATTATCCAGGTGAACCCGCTTATCGGATAAGCATCGGGCGCACTTGAATTTGTAACCATTATTCTTGTATCATCTGGTAAATCACCTTTTGCTGCTGCACTGATGCTTGCTATTGAAGGCTCAACATAGTTGCCCGAACTGTTTTGTACCAATGCTGTTTGAATTTTCATTGCAAATGAGTATTCTGAACCGATATAACCAATTGTTCCTGCAGTTGCTGATATTGTTCCTGCTACTCCGGGATTGCCCTTTGCTCCCATGCCCACAGGCCAGTTTAACGATTTGCCTACTCCTACCTTTTCAGCCCATTTGCTGCTTATCTTACTCATGTAATCACTGAAAATATGAGTGGTTCCACTGCCGTCGGAACGATAGATAACTGATATTGCACTGGCCGGCAAATTCAAACCGGGATTAAGAGAAACAATTTCTTTATCATTCCATTTTGTTATTTCTCCTAAAAAGATCTTTTCCAAAAGAGAATTTGAAAGTTTCAAGCCGTCTACTCCGGGAAGGTTATATGCTATTACCACTGCGCCAAGACAAGTTGGAATGTGAACCACTTCTCCATTCATTTCTGCAAGCTTGTCATCTTCAAGATATGCATCTGTTGCTCCGAAATCTACTACTTTATCAGCCAGACTTCTGATACCCCCGCCTGATCCTATTCCTCCGTAAGTTACGTTTGTACCGTAACTTTCTTTGTACTTGCCAAATACCATGTTGTAAAATGGCATAGGGAATGTTGCCCCGGCTGCTGCCAGATTAACGCTTGATACTGAAAGCTCTTTGCTTTCCTTGTTTTTATTCGACGATTGACATGATGCCAAAACGAATATCACTAATAATAATGGAATTGCTAATTTCATTTTTTAATATTTTAAATTTTAAAACTTAATATCACAGTTTATATAAAAATAATTTGTTGGTTTCTTTTCTTTATCTGAAGGATTACTCATCCTGTAGTTAGGGGCAATCTTTAATCCTTTAACAGGCTGATATTCAATTCCTGCAAAAAGGAGACCACCATCCTTCGAAAGGTTCCATGCTGCAGATTCACCTTCAAGAGTTACTGAAGTTAAATTGTCGTATCTTACAAATACCTTGAAATCCTTTACTGGTTTCACTGTTGCATAAACTGAATACCCTGAATAATCTTTCCCTACTGAATTACCATTATTCATCTGGTAGTTGTACTCAGCTCCTATTGTTGCTTTCCCGAAATCATAACCTACAAATGAAACTATTGTTGATTGTATGTCTTTTGTTCCGAGAATGTCATAATAACCCCTGATGGTCAGGTTGCTGATCGGATTGATTGTCAAGCCTGCGCCTGCCTTGTAGTTTTTGTCAGCTTGTACTAATTTGTAGCCTTCACCATTGACAATGATCACATCACCTTTCAACCATTCAGTAAATTTGTATGAGGCACTTAACCCAAGGTCAGCACTTGAACCCATTTTGTATAAATCCTGAAATGATTTCTCAATATACCTGTATCCCCAGTTTTCTTCCTGTGTTTTGAATCCTGTTGTTCCAATCATACCAAAACTGGCTGAAAATCTATCCTTTGTATAACTTATGTATGCATTCTTCAGATATGCAACCATTTCCAGCTTTCCTGTTCCCGGATTACCAACATCAATATTGATCTTCCCGGAGAAATGTTCACTCAACTTGAAATCATAACCCAGATAAGCCCTTTCAATTTCAAAGGCTGATGAATTAGACCCTTCTGTAAATGTTGAATGAAAATTTGAATAGATGTTAACGAAAGCTTTTCCACTTGGTTTAAATTCTTCTTTGGTTTCCTGTGCTTTAACAGCAGTTAATACAGTCATTATTAAAGCAATTAAAATGGTAATTTTTTTCATAATTAAGATTGATTAAAATAATTCAAAACAAAAGTCTTTCTTAATATTTACAGGGGTATTACATAAATATTACAAAACGATTAAATTTTTCTGAATATTGATAAAATAAATTTACTGTTTTTTTGGAGATAAAAATTGATTAATTTTGACAAAAGATGTCAAAAGGATGTATATAAAATGGAAAGTTTTCCGGAGATATTAAAACGGTTGAGGGAAGAGAAGAAAGTCCCTTTAAGGATTGTTTCAGAATCAGTTGGAATTGATCAGGCTGTATTGTCTAAATTGGAAAACGGACAACGAAGGGCTAGCCGGGAACAGGTTTGTAAATTTGCTTCATACTATAACGTTAATGATAATGAACTCATGATTGCCTGGTTGTCAGATAAGATTGTTTATGAACTTGAAAATGAAGATCTGGCAGTAAAAGCATTACAAGTTGCTGAAGAAAAAGTCTCATACATTTTAAAAAACAAAGTCAAGACTAAAAAAATAATTGACCTTAAAGAGATTAAAACAGTAATCAGGCAGGTATTTGATGTTCAGAATAAAGTGCGATTGGCCTGGTTATTTGGATCTTATGCCCGTGGAGAAAGCAACAGTTTAAGCGATATTGATATCCTTATTGATGTTCAGGAAAGTAAGAAATTCAACCTTTTTGATATAGCTGAAATAAAAGAAAAACTCCAGGATAGGTTCGGTCTTCCCGTTGATGTTGTTATGCTTAAAGCCATTACCCCCGATATTAAAAAAAGAATTGAAAAAGAAATGATTTTAATCTATGAAACCAGATAAACCTTCTTCTAAAGAAAGAATATTACATATAATTAATGCTATTCATTTAATTCAGGAATACACTTATAATTATTCATACAACGATTTCGTATCTGACTATAAAACTTTTGATGCTTGCATGTATCAGTTCACAATTATCGGTGAAGCAACATCAAATATAATTACTACGATTCTTGACAAGTATGATTACCCATGGTATAAGGTTAAATCTTTTAGAAATTTCATACTCCATGAATATCATGCTGTGGAAGATATTGTAATTTGGAATACAATAAAAGATATCTTACCCGATCTTGAAAAGCTTATGATTCAGATCCTTGAAAAGGAATTTTAACCCTCCTATTTTTCTTTTTTGCCTGCTTCTTTTTTTATTACATAAAATGATATACTTTCGCTTCGTGTTACTTAATACATTGTTGGTGACACGAATTATTATTTAAACTATATTTAGCCATGAATAAATTGTTTTCTCTCCTGGTATTATCTGTATTGATATTTAGTGGGTTATCTGTTTATACTCAAACAATCACCGGAAAAATTCTTGACAGCAATACCCGTGAACCATTATCCGGAGCTACAGTTCAAATTGTAAATTCTCTTAAAGGAAATGTTGCTGCAGCCGATGGCTCTTATAGTATCATCATTCCTGATAATAAAAAAGTTCTTTTAAGGGCAGGCTTTATTGGCTACAAACCAGTCACTAAAGAAGTTTCTACACAAAAAGGTGAAACCGTTTCTGTTGATTTCCTTCTTGAGTCTCAATCTCTTGAACAGGAGGAAATTATAGTTACAGGAACAAGAATAGAAACGGCCAAAGCTAATGTTCCTCTTTCTACTACTGTTATTTCAAATGAAAAGATTGTAAGAAGCTCTGAAATAAATATAATGCCAATGCTTGGGAGTAATGTTCCCGGAGTGTTTATCACTGAAAGGGGAATAACCGGTTTTGGTGTTTCAGACGGTTCTGCCGGGAAAGCTACTATACGCGGGGTGGGAGCAAGCGAGCAATCACGACTTTTGATAATGGTTGATGGCCAACCTCAGGTTATGGGGCTATTCGGCCATGCCTTCCCTGATATGTATCAGTCTTCTAATGTTGAAAAGGCCGAAGTAATAAGAGGTCCAGCCTCTATGCTTTACGGTAGTAATGCAATGGGAGGGGTTATCAATCTTATCACACGAAAACAAAAGAATGAAGGCTTTAACGGCTCTGTGTCTGCGTCTTTGGGTTCTTTCATGACTATCCGTGGAACTGCTACTGCAGGATATAAAAAGAATAACTTCAGTGTTTTTGCTGCTTATAATCACGATCAGACAAACGGTGCCCGTCCGAATTCTTCATTCAGAGGTGACAATGGCTATCTTTCTCTGGGCTATAAGTTCAATGAACACTTCGACTTAAGCTGGACTTCCAATTTCAGCGATTTCAATGCCGTTGATCCCGGTTCTGTTTATGCCGATACTTCTGTTTATTCAAACAATAAGGCCTGGGCCGATATTTTCCGTGTCAATTCAATCATAACTCTCAATAACAAGTTTGATAAAGTGACAGGCAATGTAAAAGTATTTTTTAACAGGGGCAACCACTCGCTCTATACAAACTGGGTTTCAACTGATATGAATTACGGTGCTTCTTTGTTTGAAGGAATTCAGCTTCACCCAAATACTCTCCTTGGAACAGGAATAGACTGGAACAAATATGGTGGAATAGGATCTCCTGTAATGTCAGCTTCCCTGGTTGACGGGAAGGTTAAGATGGTTCCTTCAGAATACAATAACAAATGGATCGATGTTAATGAAACCGGCTTATATGCTTTTCTTCAACAGCGACTTTTTAATATTGTCCTTTTGAATGCAGGAATAAGATATAACTATCATTCAATCTATAAAGGCCAGTGGATACCACAGTTAGGTGCAACAGTCAAAGCCGGTGAAAACAATGAATTTAAGGCACTTGTATCAAAAGGATTCAGAAGTCCAAATGTTAAAGAGCTGTATTTCTTCCCTCCGGCAAACCCAAACCTTTTGCCTGAAAGTATGTGGAACTATGAAGTTGCTTATACGCAATATGCCTTTAACAAAAAGCTGAAAGCTGAAGCTACTCTCTTTTATATCGATGGCAAAAACCTTATCCAGGCAATTCCAAATCCTACAGGTAATATTCCTCCTATGCTGAACCAGAATACAGGAAAATTCACCAACTATGGTTTTGAAATTGAAGCTTCATACAGGATAAGGCCCGAACTTTCTGTTAATGCAACATATTCATATCTTCATACTGATGTTGCACGCATTGCATCGCCGGAACATCAGGCCAATATCAACGGCTCTTATACTTTGGGCAAGTTCGACTTCAACCTTTCACTGCAAGGTGTGTTTGGACTTTATAATCAAATTGATAATGCAAAAACTATCGATATCGATGAATCGGATATTCAGAATTATGTCCTTTTGAATAGTAAAATAAGCTACAGGTTAACCCCTTCAGTCAACTTTTACATTTCTGCCGATAACATTCTGAATCAGGAATATTCGACAACTTACGGATATCCTATGCCGGGAACAACCTTTTTTGCAGGTGTAATGATAAGGATTAATTAATCTCCGATATAAGCCTTATATCCTTCCGCATCAAGAAGAGTTTTAATTTCTGATGCATCCGATATTTTAACTTTTATCATCCATCCTTCACCATAGGGGTCTTTGTTGATAAGCTCAGGCATGTCATCAAGACCTTCATTTTTTTCAAGAATCTCACCGCTGAGAGGCATGAAAACATCGGAAACAGTCTTCACTGCTTCGATAGTGCCAAATGTTTCATCTTTGGCAATGGTCTCGCCTACAGTTTCAATTTCTACAAACACGATATCACCTAGTTCGCC
>JAGODU010000391.1 GCA_017998095.1 Prolixibacteraceae bacterium
CCTGAAGGCAATAATAAATTTCAGTTCATCATCTTCGGTGACCAGATTGTTTACGCTGTCGACAGTTGGTGTAATCTGAAGCAGGTTGATAAAGCCGTCATTAAATGCCTTTACATACTCATCATACGGCTTCATAATGATTTCTTCAATGGCATCCTTGTTGCTGAAAAGGGTTATGGCTTCATCGGTGGCATTTTTCAGGTTGCGGAAAACCACTATGTTCCCCTGTGATTTCAATTCATTCAGGATGCGATTGGTTCGAGAATATGCCTGTATCAATCCATGATACCGCAGGTTCTTATCAACATAAAGGGTGTTAAGTGACGGACTGTCAAAACCAGTCAGATACATATTTACCACCAGTAGTATGTCAATCTTACGCTCCTTTACCTTTTTGCTGATGTCGTTGTAATAGTTGTAAAAACTCTGACTATCCTTTGTTGAAAACGCTGACCCGAACATCTGGTTGTAATGTCCGATAAATTCATCCAGTTTCTCACGGGTATGTGGATTGGTTGCATACGCAATTTCTGGTTCGGCTGCAACTGAAATTTCTTCTGGGATGAACCCGTTGGCATCAACATCATCTTCGTTGGCAATGTAACTGAATATGGTGGCAATCTTCAAATCGTGATTTCCGAGCATTTTCTTGCGCTGTAACAATTCGTAATAACGAATCAATGCTGGAATACTACTAACGCAAAACATCGCTGTAAACTCTCTGTTATGCGTTTTTCTGTTATGATGGGCAATGATATAATCAACAATTTTCTCCAACCGTGCAGGAGATTCCATCAGTTCATCAACATCAATGTCCTCAACCTGTATGTCAATTTCATTAGCACTATCTCTGTTCCTGTACCTGCCAACATATTCAACCGAGAATTTCAGCACGTTTTCATCCCTGATAGCATCAGTAATCACATATTTGTGAAGGCACTCTCCGAATAATTCCTTGGTTGTCTTTTTCCCCAACTCGCTTTTTACTGCATTTTCAGCGAAAATGGGAGTGCCAGTGAAGCCGAACATCTGGATGTTCCTGAAGAATGAAATGATACGCTGATGTGTTTCACCGAATTGGCTGCGGTGGCACTCATCAAATATGAAGACAATACGTTCATCCTGAAGTGGCTTCATTCGTTCCAGAAAGTGTCTTTTACTGATGGCTGCATTCAGTTTCTGGATGGTTGTTACAATCATTTTTGTGTCATCCGTAAACTGCCTGACCAGTTGCCTTGTGTTGTCAGTACCGTCTACACTGCCTTTGCTGAAACTGTTAAATTCCTTGGTGGTCTGGTAATCCAAATCTTTTCGGTCAACCACAAACACAACCTTTTTAATCTTCGGTAACCGTGTAAGTATCTGGCTTGCTTTGAAAGATGTCAGCGTTTTACCAGACCCAGTGGTATGCCAGACATACCCGTTTTTTCGGCTGTGCATAACCCTGTCAACAAGTGCTTCAACCGCATAATACTGGTAGGGACGAAGAACCATCAGTATCTTGGATGTTTCGTTCAATACGATATACTTGCATATCATCTTTGAGATATGACACTTCTCCAAGAAATCAGATGCGAATCCGTTTAAAATGTTTGTCAGTCGCTTATTTTCAATATCCGTCCAGTAAAATGTCTGTTTAAATGACTGGAAGCGGTTATTGGCGTAATATTTTGTGTTGACACCATTGCTGATGACAAATATTTGAATGTACTGAAACAAACCGTAACTGCTGCTGAAGGAGTGTCGCTGATACCTGTTTACCTGATTAAATGCTTCTTTCAATTCCAGTCCTCTGCGCTTTAATTCAATCTGAACTAATGGCAGACCATTGATAAGCAGTGTAACATCGTAACGGTTCTTGTATTTGCCTTCCATCGAGACCTGATGGGTGACCTGATACTGATTCTGACACCACTGTTCGGTGTTGATGAACTCAAAATACAGGTTATCGCCATTATCCCTGATGATATGCTGTTTTTCACGAAGTGTTTTGGCTTTTTCGAATACCGAACCCTTGCTTAAAATGTTTAAAACCTTTTCAAATTCTTTATCGGAGAATGCAATATTGTTGTGTTTTTCCAACTGTTGCTTCAGGTTGGCAATTAATTCAGATTCATTCTGGATGTGTACCAGTGAATAACCCAGTTCCTGAAGTTTTGCTATCAGTTGTTCTTCGAGTATGAGTTCGGGTTGCATAATAATATCTTAACTGTTATTGGTATATTCCCTATATCTCAATGGTCTTGGTTGTCCCCATCCCATCGATTCTTCCTGTCGAACAATTGTTTTAGCAAGACCTTCTAAATCAGGAAATAACGTATAATATGTAATCCCTAAGTACCGTAGTTTCGTTTCGAAACTTTGCTTCAAACCTTTTGGAATGATATATCTTATTAAGAATGTTTCATCGGTAATAACTTCAGGTATAGAATTTCCAGTCGTTGGCTTTGGATGTATTGTAAAACAACTCTGCTGTGCAGCGTACCTTGGATGTTTTAATGGTGGTTGCAGTGCCAGTGGGACTTTTGGTAATTCTTTTCGTTTATATTTTTCAGCAAGTTTTTCAGGATTATTATGAAATATTTCATGCGATAAAAACTTT
>JAGODU010000392.1 GCA_017998095.1 Prolixibacteraceae bacterium
AACCTTCCCCCTTTGGGGGGTCGGTTTTCCTGGGGGACCATTTTTATTTTTTTGTTTTAATAAATAATATTTGTGGAACAATAATCCCTTATACAAGAAGATTACTTTGAGATTAGTTCCGGAGGTATCAGATAATAATTTATTTTGTAGAGGTGATTCATTTATCTGTCTTGTTTTACTTGTATAAAATATCAAAAAACAAAATGGTAAGAAGGAAGATATAGTCGACTGCTTCTTCTGGTTATATCAGAACAATAGTCACACAAACCTTCCTGGGTTGTTCAGGGAAAGAGATCTTCGGCGAGTAATAATAAAGGGAGGATGAGGACAGGAATGGCGCCTAGGAGGGTTTGCCAGGCAGTTTGGATCAATGAATATGGAATATAAGAGTGTGCTTTCGGAGGGTTAATGTTTCGATGAGTCAGGCTGTGCATGCCTTCCTGAAAGTGAGAATCCGGTATTTTTAATAAATATGCAAGGTTTCAGGCGATACTCAGTAACATCATTTCCTTTAACTGGACAAACCCCCAAATAATAAAGATGTCGGCCAGCTTGTGGAAGGTCACGCACTTGATCCAGCAGGTTTTTTTTGGACTGAAATGTGATTCATAAAACACTTGACACAATGTTACACTTGTGTCATTAGTTAAATAACTTATTATTTCAAACAGCGAAAGGAGAAATTTTATGGCACGAATGATTAGAATCGATGATGATATTTACGAATGTCTAAAAAAGATGGCAACTCCGTTCGAAGATACCCCTAATACGGTGCTCAGAAAAATACTACATTCAACTCAATCGTTAACACAACAAGCTGAAGATGGGAAAGAACAAGACAAAATAATGCATAAAAGAAAAAAGGGTGAGTTGACACGTCAACCCGTTTATGAGGAGTGGCTTATCTATACTTTATGGGATGAATTTAAAGGAAGAGCAAAGAAAGCAGACGTCACGGAAGCAACTATCTCAAATATGCAAAGACGCAATTTATTAAAAAAAGCTGACTTTGAAAAGGTTAGCACTGGTGAAACCCGGGCTGTAAACACTATCGCTTGGTCCCGAAATAGACTTAAAGATGAAGGATTTATTAGTTCAGACTCACCGTTTGGTTTTTGGGAATTGACAGGGAAAGGAATTGATAGAGCAAAAAAAATTGCGGATTTTAACAAGATTAATCGTTTATTGAATGAGAAGAGAGATGTTCAATCATCAGTTGCACCCCCTTATCAGAACACTTTTAAATCAGATGGTCACCTACAGTTGAAGAGATCTTATGCTATTGGAACTGAAAAAGAAGGTTCAAAAAAATTCATAGTTAAAAAAGGTGCAATTGCTCTTAATATACAAGGATCCCTTTCGGGAAGTTATCTTGAAAAACGCCAGGAAATGGAAGCACAGGGTCTGTTTCGTAAAGTGAATAAAGGATACGAATTACTTGATGATTACGAATTTGATTCTAAGGCTCAGGCAACAAATGTTCTACTTGGGGTATCTGAAAGTGCTAATCGTGCATGGAAGAATATTTAGATATCTTGCAAAAATTATTCATAATAAGCCCCATAGGAGGAAATTAGTTGTCTATCAAATGCTCTATCTGTAATTATAAATATGAATTACCTGATGATTATACACTTTGGCCAAGTATGATCAATACTCCTGCTGAAATTTATCCAATAACCGTTTTGGGAAAACCAAATAAACCTATAAAAGGATATATTTGTGCCCGTTGTCTTCGTGCCGCAAATTCCATGAGAATCTATATAAAGTCAATTGTTCAGGGTATAATAATTACTAGTCATGCAGTAGAGAGGTTTTTGGAACGGTATTCTGGCGAGCATATGACCGAGGAAGCAGCAAAGACGGCAATCCTTAAGATATTTGCACAATCAAAGACGGTCAGATTTAAGAGCAAGCATATGATTGATAGGTTTCTGAAACATAAGTTTAAAGAGGTTCGATATACCTATGCTCAAGGACTTATATTTGTAACATCGATAGAAGAACCACCCGTGATAATAACTATTGAAGCAACATTGGATCGGAAACTAGGAGAAGATTTCTGGTATGAAGATTAATAATTTAACTACATTAAATTACGATGTTTTTAATATCGTTATTAATCGCATTCTTCAATTTCTCCACATGTCACGCCCAGATCCGCACTATAACCGGGAATACGCTCATTCTCCTGCGCAAATGGATAGAGTATTGCGAAATTCATACAGATTGAGGGTAATGGAATCAGTTTAAGGATATTACTGTAAAAAATTTTGCACTTCGCCAATGTGCGTCAAAAATGTCGCAATTATCGACGTTATTGTCGAATATCAGAAACTTATAGCGTAACAATATTCAATATCATCAATAAGTTATAAATGGCACGGAACTGGCTATAAATAAAACAAGGTGGATATTTCAACTGGATATATTCAGTGATGCATGGAATGAACAAACCTAAAATACTAATCGCTGATGATGGAGAATCGCAACGCTTTGTGCTCAAGGGGTTTCTGCTCCGCGAGGGCTATGTGGTTGGCGAGGCAGAAAACGGCATCAAGGCTCTCCAATTTGTAAAGGATCAGCCCTTTGACATTATC
>JAGODU010000393.1 GCA_017998095.1 Prolixibacteraceae bacterium
AAGACCAGTCATCTATGAGGCTAATAGGAGCAGGCGATGTACAGATAACAAAAAAGAAAATATTTTTCAATGATTATCAGTCAAAGATTGATTATTTCGAAGTTGATTCGGCAATTGTACCATATACTGATCCTGAAGAGTTCTGGCAATTAAAAAGTACGAGGTATTCGAACCGCACGAAATTTGTTGAGACAGATGATTTCGGGAAGATAAAGTTCTCGGGCAAATACGGATCGAACCTAATAAATGAAATCTACAACTATGCCATTGTTGCTGAAACTATTGCGCAGGACAATGATTTCGACATAATACATGCACACGACTGGCTGGCTTATCCGGCAGGGATAGCAGCAAAAAAAGTATCCGGGAAGCCTTTGGTAATTCATGTTCATGCAACTGATTTCGACAGAAGCGGGGGAAGTGTGAATCCTCAGGTTTATGCCATTGAAAAAGAAGGCATGGATGCAGCCGATAAAATAATTACAGTGAGTAATCTGACACGGCAAATAGTCATTGAAAAATATGGTATAAACCCTAAAAAAGTAATAACTGTTTACAATGCTGTTGAACCTGTAAACCTGGAAAAGAAGCAGGCGTTAAAGAAAGGCATGGAAGACAAGGTTGTAACCTTCCTTGGAAGGATAACGATGCAGAAAGGGCCTGAATACTTCATTGAAGCAGCATATAAAGTTTTGAAAAGAACAAAAAACGTAAGATTTGTAATGGCTGGCAGCGGAGACATGATGAATGCAATGATACGCCGGGCTGCCCAACTTAAAATAACAGATCATTTTCATTTCACCGGATTCCTCAGAGGGGATGATGTATTCCACATGTTCAGCATGAGCGACGTATATGTAATGCCTTCTGTTTCTGAACCATTTGGAATATCACCTTTGGAAGCCATGCAATCGGATGTTCCGGTAATAATTTCAAAACAATCGGGAGTTGCAGAAATATTAAAACATGCAATTAAGATTGACTTCTGGGATGTTAATGCCATGGCTGATGCTATCTATTCTATTGTAAAATATCCTGCTCTATCGACTGAGTTTAAGAAACATACAAGAATAGAAGTAGATAATCTTCAATGGAAGAATTCTGCTAAAAATGTAAGAGACATTTATATGGCAACTTTAAAAGCTGCAAAAAGAAAATACTGAAATTAAAACAAGAATAAAAAATAAAAAGATATAAGAGCATGAAGACGATTTGCTTATATTTCCAGGTTCATCAACCCTTTCGTTACAGACGTTACCGTTTTTTCGATATTGGAAATGATCATTATTATTATGACGATTATGCTAATGAAACTATTCTTCAGAAAGTATCGAGGGAATGTTATTTGCCTGCCAACAAAATACTTCTGGAAGCAATAAAAAAACATAAAGGCAAGTTTAAGGTGGCCTTTTCACTTTCAGGAATTGCTCTTGAACAATTTGAACTTTATGCACCCGAAGTGCTTGTTTCTTTTAAAGAATTGGCAAATACAGGGTGTGTAGAGTTTTTATCTGAAACTTATTCACATTCGCTTGTTTCTTTGAAGAGTAAGGATCTTTTCTTATCTCAAATCATTAAGCATGATAATCTAATCGAGAAATACTTTGGTTTCAGGCCACAGGTATTCCGTAATACAGAAATGATATATTCAGATGAAATCGGGAATATGATTAGTGAATTCGGATTTAAGGGGATGCTTACCGAAGGAGCAAAACATATACTTGGATGGAAAAGTCCCAATTATCTATATAACAATGCAATAAATCCACGACTAAAGGTATTGTTGCGTAACTTTAAGCTTAGTGACGATATTTCATTCAGGTTTTCTAATTCTTCATGGTCGGAATATCCTTTAACAACAGAAAAATTCACAAATTGGATATTGAAATCAGATCCAAAGGAAGAGGTTTACAATATTTTCATGGATTACGAAACTTTTGGTGAGCACCAGAAAGAATCTTCAGGAATTTTAAACTTTCTGCGTGAAATGCCAAATACTGCAATAAAAACAAAATCACTTCAGTTTTCAACACCATCAGAAGTGATAGAAAATCTTCAGCCTGTATCGATGGTACACGTCCTTTATCCTATTTCCTGGGCAGATGAAGAAAGAGATCTTTCGGCCTGGCTTGGAAATGATTTACAGGAAGAAGCATTCAACAAGCTTTATGCATTACAGGGCAGGATTGAAAAGTGTAATGATGAAGAGTTATTGAAAGATTGGGATTATTTGCAGATAAGTGACCATTTCTACTACATGTGTACAAAATTCTTTTCAGACGGAGAGGTTCACAAATATTTCAATCCTTATGAATCACCTTATGAAGCATTCATGAACTACATGAATGTACTGAGTGATTTTGCATTAAGGCTGGATAAATTAGTTCCTGAAAATGAGACTGCAGAGAAAATATCATCTTTGCAAAAAATGATTGAAGAGAAGGAAAACAAGATAAAATTATTGGAATCGGAAGTAAAAAAACTTACAATAAAGAAGAAATCGCCAACTTCTGTTACAGAGACAAAAAATAAAACAAAGAAGTCGGTTTCCGGCAAAGCAAAAAAAACGGAAAAGTAAAATCTTTTTGAATTTTATAT
>JAGODU010000394.1 GCA_017998095.1 Prolixibacteraceae bacterium
CCTGCACAAATAAATGATATTAAAGCTGTTGTAAGATTTATCAGAGCTAATGCGGCAAAATATCAAATTGACACTTCGTTTATTGGTATAACTGGCTTTTCATCTGGTGGACATCTGGCTTCTTTGGCTGGCACATCTGGAGGAGTTAAGCAATATACCATTGGCTCGGTAACTTTTGACATTGAAGGTAATGTTGGTCAGGACACTTCCTTTAGTAGTTCGGTCAATGCTGTTGTGGATTGGTTTGGACCTATTGCAATCTCAGTAATGGATTCCTGTAAAAGAAGTAAAGATGCCTATTCCCCTGAAGCTATTTTAATTGGTGGCCCAATTGATGAGAATCTTGATAAATGTGCACTGGCTAATCCCATTACTTACATCGATGCAAACGACCCTCCTTTTCTTATCCTTCATGGTGATGCAGATCCATTAGTTCCTCTTTGCCAGAGTGAATTATTTTTTAATGCGTTGCAAAAAGCGAATGTGCCAAGTCAATTTGTTATAGTCCCTGGTGGTCAGCATGGGCCAGGCTTATTTGATGAGGAATATTATAAAATGATGACGGATTTTTTCTTAAGAGAAGCTAATATTACTGCAGTTGATCACAGAGTAATTAACAATCCGTTAAAATTTTCAATCTCTCAAAATTATCCTAATCCATTTAATCCAAAGACAGCCATAAATTTTACTTTGCCTGCGGAATCATTTGTAACGTTAGTAATTTTTGATTCCTTAGGGAAGGAAGTAACAAAGCTTATTTATGAAGAACTGCCAGCCGGAACATATACACGAGAATGGAATGCAGATGGATTCTCAAGTGGGACCTATTTTGTTCGTCTGCAAGCTGGATCATATATCGATACGAAAAAGATTACTTTACTTAAATAAAATAACTTCAAACAAGCATTTTATAATAAGGTACAAAATGAATAAAAAAATAAAGATTTTGGTATTGCTTATTGTAATGACTTGTGTTTGTCTTGCACAGAATAATGATTTGTATGAGAATTCAAAGCCAGCATCAACCAATATTCCAGGAGCTGAATTTCCAAGAGTAGATGGTCAACTGAGAGCTATCTTTCGAGTCGCTGCCCCCGATGCTCAAAAAGTTCAGCTTGATCTCTTAAGCGTATATGATATGGTAAAAGGAGAAGACGGAGTCTGGACAGTAACAACTAAACCATTGCCACCAGGATTCCATTATTACTATTTAATGATAGATGGTTTTCGTTTTTCGGATCCTTCGAGCGAGTCATTTTTTGGTGTGGGAAGAATGATGAGCGGAATTGAAATACCGGCACCCGATCAAGATTTTTATACACCGAAAAACGTACCCCACGGACAAATAAGGGAATGCTACTATTTATCGGACGTGAGAAAAGGATATAATCGATTTTTTGTTTACACGCCGCCAGATTATGATAGTAATCCAAAGAATCATTACCCTGTTCTGTATCTTCAGCATGGAATGGGAGAGGATGAAAGAGGTTGGGTTACACAGGGCAAATTGAATATCATTATTGATAACTTAATAGCAGAAGGTCTATGTAAACCAATGGTTATTGTAGTCTCGAATGGCGAATGCAGTACTCTTTTTCGACCTAAGCCAGGGGAAGATATCAACAAAGCACGAGAACACTTTGGCGCAAATTTTACACCAATATTATTGAATGAAATTATTCCTTACGTCGAAAAAACATTTCGCGTTTTTACCGATAGAGATCATCGTGCAATGGCTGGACTGTCCTGGGGCGGATTCCAAACTTTTCAGATTACGCTGAATAATCTTGATAAGTTTTCATACATTGGTGGTTTTAGTGGTGCTGGTATGTTTAATCCAGAAACAGAACTAACGACAGTTTACAATGGAGTATTTAAAGATCCTGAATCTTTTAATAAAAAAGTTCATGCTTTCTTTTTAGGGATTGGTTCTGAAGAAGGACCGCACATAAAATCTCTCAGCAATGCACTCACAAAGGCTGGTATTAAAAACGTGTACTATGAATCGCAAGGAACAGCTCACGAATGGCTTACCTGGCGAAGATGTCTCTATGAATTTGCTCAACTGCTATTTAAATGATAAACTAATTGAATTAAAAAATTTCAAATGAAAAATCTATCAATCAAAATTAAATTAACTATTGGCTTTATAATCCTAACGTTAGTTAATATTTCTCTCAATGCAGAAAATGGGCACGACCTCTGGGTACGCGGCAAAAGCATAGCTCAGATAAATGTAATTTGTTCCGAAAAATCACCGACCCTTCAAATTGCAAAACAGGAATTGCAGCAGTGTTGGCAAGGAGAATCAAATGCTACAATATCACTCGTAATTAAAAATGATAAAGCTATTAAAGGAGATGGTTTCAGAATTAGCTCAAATCAAATTCAGGCAAATACCGAATGGGGAATTTTATATGGAGTTTATGAATTGTTGCGGCGTCAGCAATCAGGAAAACCAATATGCGAAGAAGTTTGCAATCCCTCATACGAACGACGGCTATTAAATCATTGGGACAATCTTGATGGTACTATTGAACGTGGTTATGCTGGGCATTCCATATTCTGGAGGAAAGGAAAAGATGCTTTTGAA
>JAGODU010000131.1 GCA_017998095.1 Prolixibacteraceae bacterium
TAATAATACAAATTATTATAATTCATATTATTAAATACGCTGAAGTTGTCAAATAAAAAGATAAGATTGATTGAAATACATTCTGGTAGCAGATATATATTGTTCCATTTGAGCAGTATATTCTGAAATAAAAAAAAATAACTTGACAAGTAAAAATATAATTGTTTTTTTTAACTAAAATACAAAAACTTGGTGATTTATGAAAAAAAATGTGATTGACCAAAAAGAAGTAGAATTTATTGAAAAGTATAAAATTAATTTTTATCATCCAATACATAGAAATATTTGCGAAATATTTAAAAGTATAGAGAAAAAAAGGATGGTTGTATACAATCATACCTCTCAACTGTTTCCTCTTTCAATAATAATTTATAATTTTCTGAGTATGCTGGAACATGAAGGACTCGAAATAACTGATATAGATTATAATTCGGGTCAATTATTAAGAATTAACAACAAGTATTGTGTTAGATATGAAGAGAAGTACAAAGATAAATTACATAGATGCACTTTTAAAGATGGTTCAAGTTTGTTGAGTACAGATGAATTGTTGAAATTTGTTCCTGTAAATGAAGATTTTAAATTAAATAAACGAAAAAATGTAAAGAACGAGATAAAACAATCAGAAAATTCAATAAATAACATCTATCTATCAAAAAAAATACTCATTATCTCAGATTATAACAAAATAAAAGAGAGTCTATCAGCAATTAAAATAAATGATATTAGTTGTTTAAATTATTTCAATTTTAAGTTTTATAGCAAAAACGGTTTTGTACAGATGAATCCTTCTTTGAGAACAAAGCCTGACTTTTATGTGATGAACAGAATAGAATTAAATAAAGCCGAGTTTCTTCCTGATATATGCTATATTATGTTTGGAGATATTTTAAAAAAAAATACATCAGCCATCAATTCAATCAAAAATTCTGAATTAATAGTATTTAACGATTATTTTGACATAAAAGCCCTAAACGAATATATTGAATATGGTTTTAGCGTTTTACCATTACCTAATGAATTGCTCATAAATACTTCTATACCTAATATCGAAAATGAGTTTGATGATCAGTTTAATATAGTACAAGATGCAATCATAAGAAAAAATCTGAAAATTGAATTTATACCACTTCATATAGAACTATATGACGACATGATTAAAAATCTTTTAGAAATAAAAAATGATATTGATGATATCTATTTTAACAACTTAATATATATAATTTTTAAAAAATATGTTGATCAATTAACATATGAAATAGGGCTTAGTAAATATGATGCGTTTGAAGTACTCGATTCAGATGTGAATGATTTCTACGAAAACACTCTGCAGGAATACAGTTATATTTTGGATAGCGAAACAAAATCAAAATTAGAATTGTTTTTTACTTATTTTTTAAAAATTAATTTTGATTTAATCTATGTAAATCCAATTAAATTTGCAATTGATGAATGCTTAGAAAAACTCCAAATTCTTAAAACAACTAAAATCGGTATTTTTTCAAATAATATAGTAAATATGAACGAGATAATTAACGAATATCCAAGAATCTTATTTTTTAACAATGATTATAGTCAGAATTATGATATAATATTTATTATAACTCCTAGATATAATTTGAAAAAAATATTAAAAAAAAATTTATCAGATAAAATTATTATAATACATTTTTGCCATATTTTAAAGCAGATAACTCGATATTTTAAAAAAGTTGAAGACAAATATGGGTATGATAATAAACAATACTGGAAAGACAAAGAGTCTTTGAATATACATGACCTAACTTTGACAGATTCTGAGTTTTTAAATAAAAGCAATACCTCTGAATATTTTCAATTACTTAAAAGTATTAATAAACTTACCATAAATTTATTGTCACAAAGTAAAAAAATCAAAGCAACATTACTTCTTTTTAAATCAAATAAAATTGTATTTATGAGAGACCATGGTAAAATATCAATTTTAATGGGTACAACAATAAAAGAAAGAAATTATAATTTATTAAAACCTAACGATATATGCCTGATTTATAAGATTAATAAAGAAGAGCTTAGAAAGCATGTAGATATTATTTTACAAGAAAAAGGTCAATCGAATTATCGAGTAACAAGTCAGATATGGAGAAATGAACTTTACGACTACCTGAAAATTAATGATTTTGATAGTCTACATAGAACAATAAAGAAATATAATCGTCGCATTGAAGAGGCTACTTTAAAAAACTGGATAGAAAACAAAGAAATGATTGGTCCTAAAAATTTGGATTTTATTGATATTATAATGAATTTAAATGGAAAAGAAATCAGAGAAGAAATAATAAAAGATGTTAAAATAGCAATTAAAAATATAAGAAAGTACCATATTGTAGAATCCCATGTTATAAAGAAAGAGATGAAAGAACGTTTTATAAATCAAAAAAAAGTAGATAATCAAAGCCAGGGATGTATTAAAATTGAACCGTTTGGAGAGATAGAGGTACTACATTTTGAATGTATGTTACAAAAAAATATTCAAGTTGATGAATACATGATTAATAAGGTGTATGATTATAAAGAGTTCGAGAAGTTAATACGAAAGGATGCCTTATGAGAAATAAAATACTAAATCTAATGAAATCAGAATTGATAGGGCCTTCAGTTTTCAATGGAAATCCTGATAATGAATTATTAAATGAATCCCCAACCAAAAAATATTATACAGGAGTTTTGTTTCCTCAAAATACTAAAACCTCAGATCTTGATACGGAAATGGACAATATGAAAGATATTGCTTTATATCTTCCAGACAATGAAAACAACAATAATTTTGAAAATGATGACAATCACGAAAATATTGATGATAAACATATATATTCTTCAGTCGATGATGATGGTGAAGATATCGACCCATACATAATTAAAAGTAAAACACATTTATCATTTATATATGGGTTGTCCTTTTCTGTCTTAGAGAAAAATTTTAGTGATGTAAATGTAAAAATAGAAGCAGGATGTTATCAGGTTTATAATAATGGGGGTCATGATACCTTTCAGAGAGTACCTTTAAATATTGCTATAAATTTAAAAGATATTCCTGAAAATCAGACCACAATCATAAACTCCTTATTATCTTTTAATGAAGATGACATTAAAGTTGAAATTTTAGAAAACCTTGCAATTTACAATCAGATTTTCAAAAAAAATAATAAAAGATATATAACTTTAAAACTTATAAATATGAATAAAGTAAGCCCTCAAGAAAAAAAAATTACTCCAAAATGTTTCTTTCAAAATAAAATAACAGTAACAATGAATAATGGGACATTTCAAACCATCTTTGATCAATATAACGATATTGTACCTGACCATATTGACGAGAAAAGAAATATGCTCTATTATAACCATAAAAAAATAATGGCTATAGGTCACAGTTGTAGTGCTTTATGGGATAATCATAATAAAACTATATCTACAAGTTTTATGCCTGAATATGAGCTAAAACCAATAAAACATTCCAAGATAGATAATACCTTTATAATGTTGGACATAGCTGACGATTCTAAATGGTGTATTAATAAGAAAGCATTTGACTTACTAGCTGACGAATATGAAAAATGGATTGATCAAAAGCACTTAACTAAAAATTCTGAAGATTATTCAATGTTTGCAGATCTTATTGATTTAAATGTTAAACAATGCAAACAAACCCTCAAAAGAATAAAAGAGGGAATAACTATTCTTGATAGTAATCCTTTATGTAGAAAAGCATTTCAATATATGAATCAAGTTATGCATGATCAGCAAAATAGTTCTAAAAAGCCCTTAAGACATTATCATATAAGTGATGATTCTTTTGATATTGCACATAATGAGTATGAAAAAAAAAACGAATGGAGGCTATTTCAGATTGCCTTTATTTTGATGAACATAAAAGGACTGGTTGATCCAAATTCCCAAGATAGAGATATAGCTGATTTAATATGGTTTTCTACAGGAGGTGGAAAAACGGAGGCCTATCTGGGATTATCTTCATTTATGATAATTTATAGAAGGCTCATAAATAACAACAATTATGGAATTTCAGTTTTGATGAGATATACTTTAAGATTACTCAGTTCTCAGCAGTTTACAAGAGCGGCTTCAATGTTCTGTTCTTTAGAGAATCTCAGAGTTAAAACCCCTGAATTAGGAGACAAACCTTTTTCATTAGGTTTATGGGTGGGAGCAAATGTTACTCCTCCTGATTATGCTACAGCACGTGAAAAACTTAATAATTTAATGGATAAGGGCGGCGACAATCCTTTTATAATGATAAAATGCCCATGGTGTGGATGTGAAATGGGATTCTTTGACAATGGAGAAAAAGGGTCAAAAAAAAGAAAAAAAGTTATAGGCTATGAATGTGAAAAAAATAGTTTTAAATACAAATGTGATAATCCAGATTGCTTATTCTCAAAAATTGAAATGCCTGTGAGAACTATTGATGAAGCAATATATAATGATCCTCCTGATATGTTGATCAGTACGGTGGACAAGTTTGCTTTATTGCCGTGGAATAAAAAAACAAGGAACCTTTTTAATTTACATTCATCTAATGATAGTATAGATATTATTATACAGGATGAATTACACTTAATTAATGGTTCTTTGGGGACTGTGATAGGGATATATGAGATTTTGATCCAATCTCTGATAGAAAAAAAGGGAAGCAAACCTAAGGTGATAGCATCAACTGCAACAATCAGCAGGTATAAAGAACACTTAATAAGTTTGTTTAACAGAAAAAATGCGATGATTTTTCCCTTGCCCATATGCCGATTTGGCGAAACCTTTTTTTCATACGAAGATGAAAAAAGCTCTGGAAGGTTATACATTGGAATAGTCCCTTCTTCCTCTATAACATCAATATCTTCTCAAATCCATTTAACATCTTTTATGCTTCATTGTATCAACTCTCTTTATTCAAATAATGAAAATGATTTGAAATCAATTGATTTTTATTGGACTTTATTGCTATACTTTAACACAATCAAAGAATTAGGATACATTTCATATCAGTTAGATACCAGTATTAAAGACAGAACTAATGTGTTGTATAACCAATACTCAGAAAAAATTAAAAAATATTTTAATCATGATTTAAAAAAAAGATCATACTTAAAAAAGAGCGAATTGACAAGTCGCGTGAAATCCCAAGATATTCCGAAGGTTTTTGATTCACTTAATAATTCAATAATTGGCAATGAACAGGAAACGGTAGATATTTGCTTAGGAACTAATATGATTTCTGTTGGTATTGATGTCCAACGTTTAGGGCTTATGTTGATATTTGGGCATCCCAAATTAACTTCTGAATATATACAGTGTAGTAGTAGAGTAGGAAGAAATGAAAATGGACCTGGTTTAGTTGTTACTTTATACAATAGTTCACGAAACAGGGACATGTCTGTTTATGAAAATTTTCAAGGCTTTCATTCCAGAATATACTCATATGTAGAAGCCAGCACAATCACCCCCTACTCAATTACAGCACAAAAAAGATTACTACACGCCATTATGGTCGGCTTTGAACGTCTTTTAAAAGATTCTGATTCTCCTTTAATAGATATCCATCTTCTTAAAGAATTAAAGGTATATTTGGAAGAACGAACTAATGAAATTTCAGAAAGTGAGAAAGATATAATTTTATCATATTTTGAAAATAATATTAAGAAATGGGAGCTGTTTATGCCAGAAAGATATGGAGATTTCTTCTCAATAAAACCCGATAGTCTTTTTTCCCCTGCAAATTCAGATAATTATATATCTAACGACTCCGATAAAGTACTTTGGTCTATGCCGACCTCAATGAGAGTAGTCGAAAAAGAATGTGAAATTAGATTATATTCAGGCGATGAATAGAGGTAAATGTGAATACAATACGATATACTAATTTAATACGAAATCAAGGAATAGGTAGTATTATTACTACTCTAGACAACGAATCATATATTATTGCTGATATAGACTATTGGGAGAAAAATTATTTTAGCCTTAAAGAGGATAGGGAAGTATTTAAATTTCATAATGCAAGACTAGAGGATTTACTTGGTGTTGATTATTTTCTTAAACCATTGAATGTTCAGCCTATCAAACAAAACAAGAATATGTATTTTATCCCTGTTTTTCGTTTTCCTTTATGGCATTATTGTCCTGTATGCGGCGAGATGAAAAAACTTCCACTTAGGGGGAGAAAAATTCCTTATTGTACAAGTACTCATATACACAAGAAGAAAATAAAATTGATGCCTATATGGTTTGTTGTAGCTTGCAATAATGGGCACATTAGTGATTTTCCTTTTGATCAATGGATTAGCCACTCAGAAGGATGTAGTAAATCAGCAATTAGATTAAAAGTTTCAAAAAATACAACAAATATTACTCAGACAAAAGTAGTTTGCGATGAATGCAATCAATCTAGGAATTTGCCAAATTTTTCACATCCTGAAGAATTAAAATGTAATGGTTGTAGACCATGGACTGGTCAAATGAATGAACATCACTGCGAATCCAAAGTAGCGATTATGCCTGTTCATTCTAATAGTTTATATTATGCAAAAAATATTTCTGCTTTATTGATTGAAAAGAAAAATGAAGATAAAGAGGAACAATTCATCAATGAACACTACTCTAACATTAAAAGCAAGAGTAGCGATGAGCTCATTAAGTTAGCAGAACTTATGGGATTGGACAAAGAAAAGCTCATTTATTACTTGGAAAGTAAAGATAAAACAGATATTTTACCAGAAGAATTTATGATTTTAAACTCAAATAAAATAGTGAATGAATCAAGCATTGCAGTAATACCGCAGCAAATGGATAATCGTATTAGTAACTTTTTTGCCAAAGTAAATATGGTACCTTTTTTAACGGAGTCAGTTATTTTTTATGGATTTCAAAGACTACTAGACTTAAAAAATCCTTATATATGTGCGATTAGTAAAGAATTTAAGTGGCTTCCTGGATATGAGAATTATGGTGAAGGAATATTTATTTCTATAAGTTATGAACAGCTGAAATTATACTTCGATATTTGCGGAATGGATTATTCTTCAAAAATGAATCTAAATCAGATATTAATGCATTCAATATCCCATATGATTATAAAAGAACTTAGTTTTGTATCTGGATATCAGATTACATCAATAAGAGAAAAATTATATATATCCGATGATAGCTCCCCAATATTTATGTGCGGTGCATTAATTTATACTACCTCCGCTGATAAAAATGGAACATTGGGTGGTTTATGTGAGCTGGCAAAAAAAGATAAATTTACTGAGCTAGTAATTGAATCTATTAAAAAAATACTCTCCTGCTCTCTGGACCCATTTTGTATAAATAACTCCATGCTTCTTACAAACCAAAAACAAAGTAGAGACGATTATCAAAATGGGGAATCCGCATGCCATCATTGTTTATACTTACCTGAGACTTCGTGTACAGAATTTAACATGAATTTAGATCGTGGTTTAATTATAGGAGTACAAGATAAAATTGGATACTTTAATGATATAGTTGAATTATTTAAATAAAGATGTTTTAGATTATTCTTACGAAAAGGATAATACTAAGGTACATTCTGAAATCGGTTATTATAAAGAAGCAGAGTATTCTCCTGTCTTTTTGAAAATATTTGATGGCCTCTTCTATGGCTTGCTGGATTCGGTATTTTGTTAATGCTTTTTCTTAAATGACGCTATTTTTTCCTCTGCAAGCTTAGTATAAAATCCACCAGTTTTATTTTTATTTATAATATTATTCAGCCATAAAGAAGCATTCTCAATATCATCTTTATACCAATATATTTGGCTGATTTGATATCTAATGGCATTTAACGAAGAGTTATCAGGGTAATCTAATTCCAGAGCATTATATGTTTCTAATAATTTTGGCATATGCAAATCAAAATACTCTGATTTCTTATATAGTTGTAGATAGACCTTTTTCTCCCCAGCTATTTCATTAATTAGGCATTTAATTTTTTTCTCAAGAGCTACCTCCGCCTCTGGGCTTTTTGGAAAATTATCAATAACTCTATCATACCAGTAAATTGCTATTGGTAACGATGGCAAATATGACCCATCTATTGTGTATTTAGAGGGCGAGTCATCAAAAAATTCAGCGTTTTTAAAGTATTGATTAGCTAAAAGTGAAGTATTTCTATCAGTGATAGATGCTCCAAATGTGTCCTTAAGATTATCCAAGGATTCTTTTGCTTTTAATGAATATTTGGAATTTGGATAGAGTTTTATTAAATTTGTCCAATCTTTGATAGCAGTCTCATATTTTGCTTCACTGCATGATAATTCTCCCATATAGTATAGTGCTTCAGCTTTTAATGCGGGAGTTGAAGAATTGTTATAATATATTTTTATAAACTCTTCCGTTGCTTTCTCTTTCAGTCCGTGATCATACATATCTTTTGCCATTGTAATATTTTGAGCCAGTAAAATGGAGGTTGCAAAAAGAAGGCAGCAAGTAATGAGTACTCTGTTCATATTATCTCCTCTATATTCTTAATATATTATACAAACAAACAAGAATTGGAATTTGGTCAAGGTTTATTTATAAGTATATGTCTTCTTCAGATCTTATCGATACTGGCATGCTTTCTGTAACCCACATCCAATGGCATATGAGCCTCAATTTATATTATACAATTATCTGCCTTTTCCGGTATCCACTGCCTTTTCAAACATATATTATAACCTTGAGGAAGAAAGGAGATAATATGTTTGTTAAGCAGAAAGAGAGTACTATAGAGGATCCGGTGCAGATAGTAGGTTCTCAGGTGTATTTTGAAGGTCATCCTGTCTGTATGTATTGCGGTACGGTTCTGGATGCTGATCCGGAGGAACCGATACCAACCACTGTGGGTTATGTGTGCGGAGGTTGTCAGGTCGATTATTTTCTGACTTGTGAGATTTGTGGGGATATTTATCCTATGCCTGATTATCATTGGACAGATACCCTGCCTGCTGATGAAGAGGATGAACCTTTGCGTAACCTGTGCCCGGAGTGCCGGTCTGTACTGAATTCATAAGAAAGTTTAGAAAAGAGCAAGTAGCCGTTGTGGTTACTTGCCCTTTTTCATTGGGAGAAAAAATGGAAACAACTGAATATTTGCATATTCTGCGTAAAGGCATACCTGAATCCATTCTAAAAAAACTAGAAGCCTTAAGCCCTGACCAGACCATTTTGACTGACCTGCTGGAAGTCTTTACCGAGCGGGCAGGTTTCAGGCAATATGCTGCTCATATGAAACAGGCAGAGGCTGAGGTCTGTGCCCTGCAGGATACCATACTGTATTATTACCGGTCTTATAAGACACCCAAACCATCCGTATTGAAACCTTAATCAATCTCATATTATTATTGTGTAAGCATTCCGCTTACGGCCCATAGACATTCGTGTTTATGGGCTGTTTCTTTTGAAAGGAGCTCCTATGTGTACACTGCGTTATCTGGCTGTCTTGTTACAGCTGCTGATACTGTATCTGTTACAGTTTGACCCTGACCCCGGGTCCCCTGCCTGCAGGCTTAGTTTGCCTGTATCCCCGCTTTACTGTGTTCCTGGGGAGGTTTTATGTGCCTCTTGAATCCTGTCTGGTCTCTGAAACTGGTGCGGGAAGCGGTGCCAGTCTATACCATCGGTTCTTCAACCGAAGTCTATGACCTGATAAAACAGTTCATCTTTCCCAAACTGGTCACCAGCAATGTGGAACGCTTTTACTTTCTGGGCATGAACCTTGCCAATCAGGTCTTGCTGATAGATGAACATTCTGTCGGTGGCGTGAGTGAAGCCCGTGTGTATATTGCTGAAATTGCCAAGAAATTACTGCTTTGCAATGCCGGCAGAGTGATACTGGTACACAATCACCCTTCAGGTACCCTGCGCTGTTCTGATGCCGACATCTGTCTTACAAGCAAACTGAATGCAGCTTTGGCATACTTTGATATTAGCATATTAGACCATCTCATCGTTGGTGCTGAGGCGGCAGATTTTATCTCAAAAGAATTAGGATATATATAAAGAAAGGAGTACTTATGTACACAATGACCGATTACACGATTCAGGAAACCTTACTGGAAGAACTGGTTTCCCTGACAGGCAGGATTATGAACCTGTCCAGCCATTATGTGAGTCTGGAGATTAAAAACCGGACTGTGTTTATCTATCTGAGTTATGAGACAAACACCTTGTACAGTAAACTGATCAGCCTGGGTAACAGCGACACCAATCTGCAGTTAAGCGAAGCCCTGAAGGATCTGCAAACCTATTGGCAGGAGATATACACCTATTACAGCAGTATTGTTTCTGCCTTCAATCCTGTAGAAAACCGTAAAATTGCTTAGGAGGATACAATGAATGAACTGACCCTTAACAAAGAGCAAAATGTTGATTACGAACGCAAAGCAGTGGAGTATCTGGACGCAATGGGTATGACCCGTCAGCTGAGTGATGCCCAGAAGAAATTGTTTGTGGAGCTGGCTTCTGCTTACCAGCTTAATCCCTTTAAGCGGGAGATCTACCCTATTGTCTATAAGAACAAAAACGGCAGTAATGACATATCCCTGGTTACCGGTTACGAAGTCTATATCCAGCGTGCCAATCAATCCGGTTTACTGGACGGCTGGAGCTGGGACACCGAAGGCGAGGTTGTCTTTAAAACTGACCTGCGTACTACCAAAGAGGGCAAGAATTACCAGACCCGTACCATAGACAGGGATAAATCCACCCTTAAAGCCACCGTCATCATTCACCGTAAAGACTGGAAACATCCCTTTATCCATTCCATTACCATAGACGAATTTTCAGGAGAATCCGGTATCTGGTTGCAATCCCCTAAATTTATGCTGAAAAAGACCTGTGCCAGTCAGGCTTTCAGACTTTGTTTCTCTAAAGAATTATCAGGCATCCCCTACACCTCTGATGAGAGCAGTCTCTTTAAACCTGCCGAATCCGTGGAATATCAGGAGCTTACTGTTACAGAAGTACCTCAGCCTCCGGTGCCTGAAGTCTGTGAACCACAGGGTTCTAACCTGCCTGAGCAAATTGTCTTACTGGCAGAGCATTTATTCAGACAGAATTTCCTGACCGAAAAGAAGAAGGACAGTATCATCGGTACAGCCCGAAACAGTCTCACCAAGGAAGGCTTGCTTCTATATCTCAAACAACAGCTGGAACTGTTCAGCCGTTTAGCTTCCCTGACAGACAGACGCATTATCACAGAACAGGTTAAGGTGGAAATATACAAGATGATTTTAAGTGCCAAGAGTCAGGATTTGGGGGATATTGCCACGATGCTGACAGATCTGGAAAGCGGACAGGAGGTGGCCTGATGCACATTACCAATAAAAACAACCTGCCCGAGCCCATATACAGGGCTGTCCTGCATAACAGTTACACAGGGAATCCTGATAAATTCTTTGCTTCGGTAACCGGTCTTTTGAAAGGCGTTAAGCAGTTTGTTCTGGAGAAGCGGTATCAGGAGGAACTGGAAGAAGATGCCAGTGACAGAATCTGGTCTTTGATGGGCTCAGCTATGCACACGGTTCTGGAA
>JAGODU010000395.1 GCA_017998095.1 Prolixibacteraceae bacterium
TTAAAGATCAAAATGGTAATCCCATATCTACTCCTGGTAATGAATACATTGATTTAAATGGTGATGTTACTCCTGAAAATGTGATTGAAAGATTCGGAACTGGTTGGGTGCTGCACTATAAGCCTAATGCAAATCAAGATCTTCCCTTAAATGACCCCAATTCAAGGAGAACTATCTGGACCTCAGCAAAATATGCAGTAATTAACTTACCTGCTGCAGATGAAAATGGCGATCCTAGAACACAAGAAAGCACTTTTGAGGTGATTGCAATTGATAATAGAGGGGGTATAACTCCAGTTCATCCATTGTACCCTAAAAGAAGTATTGCTTGGCGAAATTTTAAATCAACTGCCGCAAGACCTACCTGCTTCTTAAGTACTACCAAAGGCAATCCCAATGGTGAAGAAGTCGGTTCTGGAATTCGTTTATCTTTTACAATGAAAGATGACCTTAATCCTTCTGTTCCTGCTATACCCTACAAATTTGAATTTAAAATATTAAAACTTAGCCCACAAGATTCTAGTATTACTTATCAAAGCGAGTGGTATGATACTTCTATCTCTCCTAATGATACCAATATAAATAGATTCCTTTTAACTAGATCTACCAATCCTTCTTTGAGTTACGACATTGTAAATGGGGATACTCTATCTATAACGAAAGTATTAGCTCGTGCCTACAATATGGGAGGAGTTACTTCCGTACCGGATACTTTTTCTACAATTTTATTTAAGGTTAAAGCTGGATTCCGACCTAAGACTTTAATATACGACAAACGTTGTTATGCTCTGGGGCAAAATCATTATGTTGATTATTTCGATGAATTTTCCGCAGAAGTTATGCCATTTACCATAACTTCAGGTACGAACCGTTATGCCACCCATTTCTTTGTTGATTTAGATTCAACTCTGATTGCCATAAATAGCCCTAATATTAAAGTCTGGTTACGTTGGGGATGGCATGGTGAATATGGAAAAATACTCGCTTCTGGTGATTTTGTTGCCACTGATGATCCTTATGATAGAAAAATTGACTATCTACTGGACAGATATACTAATAAGAACTATTATTCTGAAATTACTCATTTTGACTTGAGAGTGGATGGTCAACCCTACAACTATGCTCCTCTTGCTAATGATCCAAACGCTCACATTGTGGATGAGGATGGTAAAGTCTGGCTTAGATTACCTCTATATTCTCCAGTAAGACAATCTTTAGTTCTAACCTCATTATCCAGTGGACCGCATACCTTTGAAGTCAGATGTGTTGACCTTCAAGGTGAAGTTGACCCTATTCCGGCAGTATTTACATTCTCCCTGGCAGACAATATTCCCATTGCAAATCGTAATGGTATTTTGATTATAGATGATGATCCTCATCAACAATTGGTTGCACCAGATAATATTATCCGGGATAAATATGAAGAAATGCTGGCTGATTATAATGGACCAAAAGTTTTCATAAAAAGAACAACCGATACAGAGTCGGGTGATACGCATCAAGACCTAGATTTAAGGCATTTTTCACCTTCGGATTTACAAAAATATAAACTGGTTATTTATCATAATGATAACTTCCAGAGTTCAGGTAATTTAAAGCTTGAAAATGATGGTTTAACCCTTTATCTTAGATCGGGTGGAAATCTAATCATTTCATCAACTAATTCATTAGCACAAAATCTGGAGGCTTTCGTCAATGCTACACAAAAGACTTTTGTCAGTTTTCTTGGTGTATATTATGAAAAACCACCGGCAAATATTTTGAGTAATTCTTTAACAATTAGGCCTTTCTTCCAGCAAGCACTCGGACAAAATGGATATCCTGATGTGAATCTTCAGTATAGTCCAGCAAATGAACCAAGCTTCGTGAGTTTGGTAAATGATCGTCAAGGCTTAGCTACCATAACCTATTTCCCAAAAATTAGTGTCAATGCTACTGCTATTTATAAAATGGGAATAAAGCCTGTTGGATCACCATATGGACCTACTCAAGAACAATTTGATAGATATAATAATCAAATTATCGGAATACGCTGTGTGACAGGAAATTCTCATTGTTACACATTCGGTTTCCCTCTGTCCTATATGTATACACCAGAAGTAAAAACAATGATGAATAAAATCTTATCTGAAGTAATGTAACATAATATCCCCCATCCTCTAAATAACCGGCTTGTTTACTAAAAACGAGCCGGTTTATTTTATCTAAAAACTCAGTTCCTGATTTTTAAAATTGATATGTTTTTCTAAATAACCTGTAAATAACAACGCTAACTAACTGTTTTTCAGACTGTTACACGCAATATTTTCTCTTAGCTCCTACTTGCTTCTCTCTTAACACTTTACATACACAAGAGCTAAGAGAGAGGCAGGATACTCTTAGACTAATTTAAGAGGTAAATTATAGAAAAAAATTTATAATTATAATAAAATAAGTTAAGAAATATCACCTGAATGAATTGCATTTCCCTCCAACTCAAATTTGTAAATTAAAGATGGTGAATCCTGCATATATCCGACTTGTTCTCTCCTTGCTTATCCCTCACAAAACTGAATTGTACGAAAATAAACCTACTTTCTATAT
>JAGODU010000396.1 GCA_017998095.1 Prolixibacteraceae bacterium
TGTCTATTCCGATCTATTCGAACACTGACTCCGATTTTATCCGAACGGCTTTTTTATGATCCTTCCCCTGCCGTTTCTACTTTATAAAAGTGTTCGACCTATGTCAAGGTTGAATATATTTTTCTCATAGATTCTTCTCCTTTCAATATGATCTTATGGGCATTATGGACTATCCTGTCGCATATGGCATCTGCAAGGGTAGGTTCTCCTATGATGTCATGCCATGTATCTATAGGGAACTGACTCGCAATGATGGTTGACCTTACATTGTGTCTGTCCTCCATGATTTCAAGGAAGTTTCTTCTTTCATCGTCGGTAAAGGGGTTTATCCCCCAGTCATCGATGATAAGCAGCCTTATCCGCTGGAGTCTGGACAGGAACTTTACAAAGCTTCCGTCAGCTTTTGCTATTTTCAGTTCCTGAGCCAACCTTGGCAACCTTACATAAGTGGTGCGTATGCCCTGCCTGACAGCGCTGTTTCCCAGGGCGCAGGCAATATAAGTTTTGCCTGATCCGGTAGGCCCGACGATTATGATATTCTGGTTGGAGCGTATCCATTCATTTTGAGATAATTTAAGGATTACGTCTTTTGATAACCCCCTCCTGGTTCTGAAGTCTATATCCTCAAAACAGGCATTGTGATGCCTTAGATGGGCATAGGAAAGAAGGATTTTAAGCTGACGGTTTTCTCTTAATATTTTTTCTTTATCAACAAGGATACCCAAGCGTTCTTCAAAACCGAGGTCCTTGTATGCATTGTTATTCAATTGTTCCTGCAGTCCTTCCGCCATACCTGATAACTTCATTGCAATGAGTTTTTCGATGGTCGCCTCAATCATGGGTTGCCTCCCGGTAGTACCCATTGCCTCTTATGTTGTTATGAAGGGGAATAATCTTTCTGTTTTCAACATCCGTTACTGAACCCTCCAGCCCCATCTGAAGAAGGGACTTTACACTTTTGTAATTATACGCCTCTATTTCCAGCGCCCTTTTACATGCGTTTTCTACCCGTTCAGGAGAATATGCCTTTGATAGTCTTATAATGCCGAGGCAGCTTCGAAAACCTTGTTCAGGATGGGTTCTGTGTTCCATGATTTCTTCAAGGAGGGTTTTTGTGTTCGGCCCTATCTTCTGTCCCCACAGTTTTATCCTTGCAGGGGTCCACTCCAGATATTGTCTGTGTTCCGAGGGCATATGAAGGTTCTCTGTAACAAATGCCCCCGGTTTATTCATTTTTAGATGAGAAGCAACCCTTTTCCCTTTGTGGTACATCTCTACAATGTTGCCGGTATGCATAATATCCAGGGTTTCTCCTATTAAGGTATAGGGAACGCTGTAATATGTTTTTTCTACCTTTACGTGGTAATCAATATGGACTTTAGCCTTTGTCCATGAGGCAATAATAAACTTGTCCGACGGAAGAGGTTTTAAGGCAGGCTTTTCTATTTCAATAAAAAGATCGTAACGGGATTTGTTTATCACTGCCATCGGTCTTCTATTCAGCTTTTCGGTTTCTTCCAATATGGCTTCATTCAATTCTATAAGACTGAAAAAGGTTCTGTCCCGGAGTGCCGCAAGGATTCTTCTTTGTGCCTGAAGTACTGCATTTTCCACTTTGGCCTTGTCTTTTGGTTTTGCAATTCTCGTGGGGATGACGGCGATGTTATAATGTTCAGCCATTGCCGCCAGGGTTTTATTGATCTCCGGATCATAGTAGCATGCATGGGTTACACCGGCTTTAAGATTGTCGGGAACCAGGCATTCAGGACAACCACCATAATATTCCAGGGCTTTTATATTACATTCTATAAAACTCTCGGTAGTCTGACCGGGCACGGCATATGCAAATATATATGAGCTTGTCCCTAATACGGAGACGAATAGTTCAATCCCGATCATTTCTCCTGTTGCCGGATCCTGATAATGAGGCCTATCCCCTGAGAAGTCGACGAACATCTTTTCTCCTGCTTTATGGGTAATGTGCATAACAGGGTCCGCCTTTTTCTTCCAGTCATGATACAGTTGGTAAAACTGGCTTTTTTCATATCCGTCGGGATTATCCCTTTTGTATTCCTCATGAAGCAATTGAAGGGTTACGCCTTTTTTCTTAAGTTCTCCGGCGATATGCACAAAATCAGGCAGTACTTTTATTGATGTCCTTTCAGCCTTAGGTGATACGAGATCTGACAGGCTGTCTTCATCTATCTCGCAGATTTCTTTATAAGTGGCACCGAGCTCTTTAAACTTCTCAACATAGGTTGAAGCCGTTGAAGCGGATATATTGCATGCCCTGGCGATGGGACGAATACCAAGATTGCATTCAAAAAGCAGCCGGGCAATTTCTTTCAGTTTTTTCATTGATGTCTTCCTCCCTTTCTTTTTCACCTACACACCCTCCGGTATTTTTTGGAGGCAGTGTATCATGTCAGGCAGGGAGAAGAATCATGATCTGTTTTTCATAAACAGATATTCCGGTAAAACACAGAAAGTGTTCGATCAAAACCGGAATTGGTGTTCGGATATCACCGGAACAGGTGTTCGACCTTTTTCGGAATTGATGTTCGAGGTTGA
>JAGODU010000397.1 GCA_017998095.1 Prolixibacteraceae bacterium
TTTAATATTGCAGGATTGCTTCGCATATTGTAATATATATAGGCACGGAGGTGTAGCTCAGTTGGTTAGAGCGCTTGCTTGACATGCAAGAGGTCGTTGGTTCAAGTCCAATCATCTTCACCATAAAAAAACGTCTTCTGACAATCACAAGACGTTTTTTCTTATATTGATACCTTGATTATCTTATTTGGTTATTGTTCATATCTTTTCAACCATCAGGTTGATCTGTTCTTCGCTATCTAAGACAAAGTAAAAGGAACGCCACAGACCACGAATAACCAGGGACAAGTACCCCAACCTTGTTTTCAGAACATAGAATAATGTGGACAATTCAAGATAAGTGATTGTTTCTGAAATGACAATATTCAAACCTTGGATATTAACTGTAGAGTGAAAATCAAATATTACCAACACTTGAAATTAATGTGTATACTTTTATAAAAGTAAAACTACTGAAAGTGATAGAAATGTTTACTTTCATACATGACAATAAAGTCAAAAGAGTCTTATTTGTCTATTGTAGAAAACAGACATCATTAAAACTTTTTTTGTGTCTACTATACTTGACAAGTACAAGTTTTATTTTTGAAATATGTATTTTCGTGCAGTATGAGTATTTTGATACATGTCTTTTCGTGCATTTTTGAAGTATTGATACTTGTATTTTCGTGATGACCATATTATAATAAAGATAATAAAAGGTTTTGAATGGAAAGGTCTTAATGAATACTGAAAATACCCATATTAATTTACAAAGAAAAACATATTCTACAATGCTCGCCTGGAAAAAAAGGAGTAAAGGTAAAACAGCATTGATGATTGATGGAGCACGCAGAGTCGGTAAAAGTTACCTTTGTGAGCAATTTGCCAAGAATGAATATGGTAGCTATATCATTATTGATTTCGGTAACATTTCAAATGAGATAATTGATTTATTCAATAATGATAGTTATAACTTAGATTTATTCTTTTTAAAGTTATCTGCATTCTATTCTAAAACTCTATTCACACGAAATTCAGTTATAATTTTCGATGAAGTTCAACAATTCCCTCGTGCAAGACAATTGATAAAGTATCTGGTAGCAGATGGTAGATATGACTATATAGAAACTGGCTCGCTAATTAATTTGAAAAAAAATGTAATTGACATAGTTATTCCATCAGAAGAAGAACATATTGAGCTTTTCCCTCTTGACTTTGAAGAATTCCTTTGGGCTTTAGGGGATATTGTTACTGCGTCTTTAATACGGGAATCTTTTAAAGAAAGAGTCCCTCTGGGACAAGCTCTTCATAGGAAAATAATGAATGATTTTAGACAGTATATTTTAGTTGGTGGAATGCCTCAAGCAGTAGTTCAATATATAATAAACAAAAGTTTTGAAGAAGTAGACTTACTAAAAAGACGTATATTAAAATTATATCGTGATGATATTTCAAAATTTGCTATTGGGCATGAAGACAAAGTATTTGCTATCTTTGATGGTATACCTGGAAATCTCTCTAAAAGGGAAAAGAAATATCGTATTTCAATAATATCAAAGCAAGCACGTTTCAGAAATTTTAAAGATTCTTTTATATGGCTGAATGAAGCAATGATATGCAATACCTGTTTTAATGCAACAGATCCTGGTATAGGACTTGCTCTGAGTGCTGATTTCGCAACACGAAAATGTTATATGGGTGATACAGGACTCCTAATAACTCAAACTTTTATGGACAGACAATATATAGACAATAATTTATATAAAGCAGTTTTATTCAACCATCTTGATATAAATGAAGGAATGATCATGGAGAATATTGTTGCCCAGATGTTGAGAGCAAACGGTCACAAACTCTACTTTTACTCTCATTATGATAAAGAACACAGGGAAAATCATATGGAAATAGATTTCCTTATTACTGAAGGAAAGAAGGTTGTACCCATTGAGGTAAAATCCGGTCGGAATATATCTCATGTGTCACTAGATAAGTTCAGATATAAATTTTCCAGGAAGATAGGTAATTCATATGTACTTTATACTAAAGATGTGTCAATTAAAGACGGAATTATTTACCTGCCTGTCTATATGGCTATGCTTCTATAAGTGAGCTACATCGGCATTTGAATTACCGAAGATTCCCGCTTTAAATATCCTAAATCTGACTTATGAATATACAAATAGTTTAATTTTAATAAATCATTGTGTTGCTATACCATCCATACCATTATATACTTAAACATAATATTTAGAAATCAGGTTTTATATGAGACTTTTATATGATAAGGTTTATGAACAGATATGCAAAGTAGATTTTGAATCACTATGGGATGGATTACATGCATATCACTTCGCTTTATATACAAACGATACGGTATATCTTAAAAACAAAACAATAGATTACGAGGAATGCTTTTTAGGTAATACCACCATAAAATACGATGACGAACAGATTGCCATATGGAAAATTGACGACTATACCAAGGAAGATCCTGTTATACTTGCTGCTAACATGGTACATGAAATGTTCCATGCATATCAGTATGAATTAGGTGAGAAAAGATTCCCGAATGATTTAAAGGCACT
>JAGODU010000132.1 GCA_017998095.1 Prolixibacteraceae bacterium
TAAATGATTGTTTATGTTTTACTTACTTGTATTTTTTCTAACAGTTACAAATATGCGCTTTTAGGATGACTTTTTAAAATAAAATTTAAACAAATCAATTTAGGATTATATCAATTTTTACGCGTTAGTTGCTAACATAATGTTATGAGCTTTTATAAAAATTCACTTTATTTAATTGTTGTAATAAATATTAATATATTGAATATCAATATAATCTATCATGAAAATTGTGTTAATTAAATACCCAATCTTTTAACAATTTTTAACATTTTACTATCTATTTAAGCTTTATATTTGTTACATAGCTTCAATAAAAAAGCAATTTCTTTTCATATTAGGTTTTTCATAGATTTTAGGTTAGATTAGTTTATAGGATGGTTCAACCCATCCTTTTTTTTTATCTGTCAATATTTCAGAATATTATTAAATAAAGTGTTAATTTTTCATGGTTAGTTGAACTTTTAATGTCAATAATTCCGAATTACTTGTCTGGATTCAATTTTGATGCTTTATCTTAATAAACAATATTATGAACTTTAATAACTTTACAATAAAAGGACGTGATACTGTCAACCAAGCTGCGCATATAGCAGCTTCGCTAGGACAGCAGGCAATTGAAACAGGACATCTTCTTAAAGCCGTTCAGGAAGAAGCTGATGATCTGGTGCGATTTCTTTTTAATAAGTTAGGAGTGAACAATACTGCTATCAATGCAGCCCTGAATAAAATTGTTGAGTCGTACCCTAAGGTTAGCGGTGGGCAGTCATATCTTTCAAATTCAGCAAACAACGCAATACAATCGGCTGTTAAATATGCAAGCGAAATGGGTGACCAGTATGTGTCAGTAGAACATATTATTATGGGATTGCTTGATGCCGGCGACTCTGTTTCATCGTTACTGAAAGATGGGGGTTTCAATAAAAAAGACCTTCGCTCTGCCGTTGATGAATTGCGTAAAGGATCAAAAGTAACCAGTGAAAATGCAGAAGATCAGTATAATTCGTTAGAAAGATATGCAATAAATCTGGTTGACCAGGCACGTAAGGGAAAGCTTGATCCTGTTATTGGCAGAGATGAAGAAATACGAAGGTTATTGCAAATTTTAACCAGAAGGACAAAAAACAATCCTATTTTAATAGGTGAGCCAGGAACCGGGAAAACAGCAATTGCCGAAGGTTTGGCACAGAGGATTTTCAAAGGCGACGTGCCGGAAAATCTAAAATCCAAATTAATATTCTCACTTGATATGGGAGCTTTAATTGCAGGTGCAAAATATAAAGGTGAATTTGAAGAAAGGTTAAAATCAGTAGTTAATGAGATAATTAAATCGGAAGGAGAAATAATTCTTTTTATTGATGAAATTCATACTTTGGTTGGTGCTGGAAAGAGTGATGGTGCAATGGATGCAGCTAATATTTTAAAGCCCGCACTGGCACGAGGTGATCTTAGAGCAATAGGAGCAACTACCCTTGATGAATATCAAAAATTTTTCGAAAAGGACAAAGCCCTTGAACGCCGGTTTCAACCGGTAATGGTTGATGAGCCCGATATGCTTAGTTCGATTTCAATATTGCGTGGGTTGAAAGAGCGATATGAAAATCATCATAAGGTAAGGATTAAGGATGAAGCAATAATTGCATCCGTTGAGTTGTCGCACAGATATATTACCGAACGGTTTCTTCCTGATAAGGCAATTGACCTTATGGATGAAGCTGCTTCAAAGTTGAGGCTTGAAATTGATTCATTGCCTGAAGAGCTTGATGAGATAGAACGCAGAATTAAGCAGTTGGAGATTGAGAGGGAAGCTATAAAAAGGGAAAACGACCATACCAAATTGAAAACTATAGAAGTGGAACTTGCCAATCTTCAGACTGAGAGATCGCGTTATAGGGCTGAATGGGAAACTGAAAAGCAACTTATCGATGGAATTCAGAAAAATAAAAAGGATATAGAAGAGTATAAATTTCTGGCTGATCAGGCTGAAAGGTCAGGTGATTATGGGCGTGTTGCAGAAATCAGGTATGGACTTATTAAAAATGCCGAGAATGAAATTAATGATCTTCAGTCTCAGCTTGAAGAAAAACATAAGAAGAATTCTTTAATAAAACAGGAAGTAGATGCTGATGATATTGCTGAAGTAGTAAATAGATGGACAGGAATTCCGGTTTCAAAGATGTTGGAGAGTGAGCGGGAAAAGTTGTTAAATCTTGAACAGGAGCTGCAAAAGAGGGTGGTAGGACAAGGGGAAGCTATAAGAGCAGTTGCTGATGCAGTTAGAAGGAGCAGGGCAGGACTTCAGGATGAGAAAAAACCAATTGGCTCATTCATTTTTCTGGGAACAACAGGAGTTGGTAAGACAGAACTTGCAAGAGCTCTGGCAGAATATCTTTTTGATGATGAAAACATGATGACCAGAATTGATATGAGTGAATATCAAGAAAAATTTTCGGTTACTCGTCTTATAGGTTCTCCTCCGGGATATGTTGGTTATGAAGAAGGGGGACAGCTTTCAGAGGCAGTAAGACATAAACCGTATTCAGTCGTTTTGTTTGATGAAATTGAAAAAGCACATCCAGATGTGTTCAATGTCTTGCTACAGGTACTTGATGATGGTCGTTTAACTGATAATAAAGGCAGGGTGGTTAATTTCAAAAACACCATTATAATTATGACATCGAATATTGGTTCGCAGATAATTCAGCAAGTAATGGAAGGAATCAATGAAAACAATCGTTATCAGAAGTATGAGCAAGCACGTGAACTGGCATTTGATATTCTTAAAAAGACAATAAAACCTGAGTTTTTAAACAGAGTTGATGATACAATAATGTTCCTTCCATTGGGAAGACAGGAAGTCAGGAAAATAGTTCAGCTTCAATTTGAAAGGATAAAAGACAGATTGAAATATCAGGGTTTTGATATTGAAATCTCAGAAGATGGAATTGACTGGCTGGCTTCAGTTGGTTTCGATCCACAATATGGAGCAAGACCTATAAAAAGGGCATTGCAACAATACATATTAAATGATCTTTCAAAAATATTATTGTCAGGGAAGATAGAGAAAGGTAAAAAAATCAAAATAACGATAGAGAATGAAGAGTTAAAGTTTAATAACTAAAAAAGCGGAGTTCTCCGCTTTTTTTTATCCTAATTTCTTTAATTCTTCATTCAGTTCGATTATGGCAGCATTGCATTGTTCTTCAAACATTTTAACGTAATCGGGATAAGATTCAATTTCTGAATTTGCTTCAGTTAAAAGCTGTAACTTTTTTAAGTTTTTACCAAGCTCCTCCATTCCGACAATTAAAACTGAAGATTTCGCTTTGTGAGCTTCTTTGCCAAGATCTACATAGTTTTTGTCTTTGAGATGTTTATTCAGGTTTACCTTAAATTCTTCAACCTGTTCCAGAAACATTTCTATCATCTCTCTTACGATGCTGCTCTCTCCTCCGGTAATCTCATTTAAATAAGATAAATCAGTATATGCCATCTTTAAAAGTTTTATCAATAAAGTACAATTATACAAAATTTGAAAATAACTAGTAAGATAAAAAGTCAGTTTTATGAGATTAATCTGATACTTTTTTTGAAATCTCCAATTTTTAGATTTATTTTAATTTTTGAAATTATAATTATACAATGTTATGAAGACTACACCTTTTACTCAAATGCATATTGAAGCAGGAGCTAAAATGCTTCCTTTTGCCGGATATAATATGCCAATAGAATACTCCGGAATTAAAGATGAACACATGACTGTCAGAAATGGAGTAGGGGTATTTGATGTATCTCATATGGGAGAAATATGGGTAAAAGGGAAAAATGCTCTTGAATTCGTACAGAGTGTAACATCGAATGATGCTTCTATACTTATACAGGGTCAAGCGCAATATTCATGTTTTCCAAATGGTAAGGGGGGAATTGTTGATGATTTACTGGTTTACTACTTTGAAAAAGATAAATACCTGCTTGTCGTTAATGCTTCAAATACTGAAAAAGATTACAACTGGCTTGTTTCAAATAATAAATTCGACGTTGAAATTGAAAATGCATCTGATAATATAGCACAGTTGGCAATTCAAGGGCCAAAGGCGGCTGAATTAATGCAAAAGCTTACTGATACTGATTTGAAATCGATTCCTTATTATCATTTTAAAACAGGAAAATTTGCTGGAGTTGAAAATGTAATAATATCAGCAACCGGATATACAGGAGCAGGTGGCTTTGAAATTTATTTCTATAATGAATATGCTACTCAAATATGGAATTCACTGTTTGAGGCAGGAAAAGAATATGATATCAAGCCTATTGGTTTAGGAGCCCGTGATACATTACGTCTGGAAATGGGATTTTGTTTATATGGAAATGACATTGACGATTCAACATCTCCATTGGAAGCTGGATTGGGTTGGATCACCAAGTATACACCTGAAAAAGATTTCATTGATAAAGCATTTCTTGTAAATCAAAAAGAACAAGGAATAAAAAAACGTCTCAGGGGTTTTAAAATGATTGATAAGGGAATTCCCCGTCACGAATATGAAATTGCTGATGCAGAAGGAAATATAATTGGAAATGTAACTTCAGGATCAATATCACCTGTTCTGGGTATAGGAATTGGTATGGGCTATGTGAAATATGAAAATTCAGAAATAGGAAGTGAAATTTTCATCAGTATTAGAGGAAGACTATTAAAAGCTGAAATAGTTAAGTTCCCATTTATTTAAAAGTTACTGTTTATTAGCTTTTTCAATAAACTTTAGTTTGAACTGTACAAGGCCATTTTTATATGTGCCACCCAATACTATTTCATAATTTTTACCGGGTAGGAAGTTGAATGTTTCAGTGTGAACAATTCCATCAATAATCCTGTTTCCAAGTATAAGATATTCAAATTTATGCCTGCCCGCTTTTATTTTAATGTTTAATTCCCCATTATTTTTATTGAAATATTTAAAATCGAAAGGTTTCGAATAATCACAAAGGCCATAAATATCACCAATTTCATTTGTGATCATATCATCAATTCTGGTTATAAAAGGATGTGTGGAATTATTGTTTGCAGGTATATATGTTACATTTACAATTGAATCCTGGGGAATAGGTAAAGTAGGTATGTCTTCGACTTTAAAATTTGTTTTAATATTTTTATCTTTTCTTTTACCTTCAACTTCAATGTTAAAGTTATTTCGTATCATCCTGTATACAGCACCGGATTTCATTTCAATGGTTATTTTCTTTACAATAATATTTTTTGAACAAGTGTTCAATCCTTTATCATTCAAGACTAATTCAAATGTATGTTTTCCGGATTTTAATTCAATTTCAAAACAACCTGTAGAATTTGCTTTATTAAATCCAAATTCATAGTATAGAGAAGAATATTCTTTTCTGAGTTCATTGTCTACTTTATAAAGGCAAGTATTAGGGACATGACTTTTATCACCTTCAAAAATAAAGACAGAATTTCCTGTTTTAGTGTTTTTACTATATAAATCTGACGATATAAACGAGATTAGGGAAAGGGTGATTAACAATAATTTTATATTTATAGTTTTCATCTTAGACATTTAATGTTGCTTGCAAAATTAATTAAAAGAATTTAACGTGTTAATCTAAAGAACAGAGAAACAAAATTTTATTTGATATTAAATATTCGATTGTTGTGATATTTTATAATTAAATACAATTTATTGCCAATAAATTATAAATTCAGGATTTACTAAATAATCAATTTTGTTATAAAAATTTTGATTTTCTTCATACATAAATTATATCTTTATCCCGATATTTATATTCTATAATGATGAACATTATGACAGGAGAATGGTATAGATACAATACTGGGTGGTACACTACTTACCACTATTCATGCCGATCTTGTTCCTGATATACAATTTATTTTACCGATTACTATTAATCGGAAATCTTAATTTATCGAATATTAAAACCATCAAATAATTATAAAAATGAAAAAACACAACTTTTCTGCAGGACCATCGGTTTTACCGGAATTTACTAAGGAAGAAACAGCTAAAGCAGTAATGAATTTTGCTGGAACAGGATTGTCTGTTATGGAAGTTTCACACCGTGGAGCAGAATTTCAGGCTGTAGTAGATGAAACTATTGCCCTTGTTAAGGAAATACTCAACGTTCCTGAAGGATATTCAGTATTACTTTTACAGGGTGGTGCGAGTCTTCAGTTTTATATGGCACCTCTTAATCTTCTTATTAAAAAAGCAGCTTATCTCAATACAGGAGTATGGGCTAGTAAAGCATTAAAAGAAGCTAAGCTTGTAGGAGAGGTAATAGAAGTTGCTTCATCAAAAGATAAGAATTTCAATTATATACCTAAAGGTTTTACAGTACCATCAGATGTTGATTTTTTGCATGTAACAACAAACAACACTATTTATGGAACTGAGCTCGAAGGTGATTTAGATGTAGCTGTGCCTATGGTAGCAGATATGTCATCTGATATTTTCAGTCGCCCGATTGATATTAGTAAATATGATCTTATTTATGCCGGTGCCCAGAAAAATTTAGCACCAGCAGGATTGACTCTTGTAATAGTTAAAGATACAGTATTAGGAAAGACAGGAAGGGTAATTCCAACAATGCTTGATTATAAAGTTCACATTGATAATGGTACAATGTTTAATACTCCTCCTTGTATTGCAATATATGCAGCGCTGCAGACTTTAAAATGGTTAAAAGGATTAGGAGGAGTTTCTGTCATGCAAAAAATGAACATTGATAAAGCTAAGATTCTTTATGATGAAATAGACAGAAATAAAATGTTCAAAGCTGTAGTTCCTGATCCAAAAGACCGTTCAATAATGAATATTTGTTTTGTACTTGAAGAACAATATTCAGATCTTGAAAAAGAATTTATGGCAATAACAAAGGCTAAAGGAATCGATGGAATTAAAGGACATCGTTCAGTTGGTGGATTCAGAGCTTCATGCTATAATGCCCTTCCAAAAGAGAGTGTAGAAGTTCTCATTGAAGCAATGAAAGAATTTGAATCACAGCATTAAAATATTGAAAATGCAGAATTAACCTTCTGCATTTTCTTTTTTATTCTTTTCTAAAATCAAAATTATTTAAAATGGCAGTAATTAAACCATTTAAGGGGCTAAGGCCTTTAAAAGATCTGGTCTCTAAAGTTGCATCACGCCCATATGATGTATTAAATTCAGAAGAAGCAAGAGCTGAAGCAGGAGCTAATATTTATTCACTCCTGAGGATAATAAAACCAGAGATTGAATTTCCTGTTGGAACTGATGAACATGATCAAAAAGTATATGATAAAGCAGTAGAAAATTTTTTGTTATTCCAGAAAAAAGGGTGGCTTGTTCAGGATGAAAAGGATTGTTTTTATATATATGCTCAAACCATGAACGGCAGGACTCAATATGGACTTGTAGCATGTGCTTCTGTTGATGATTATTTGAATAATGTAATTAAAAAACATGAATTGACACGGAAAGATAAAGAAGAAGACAGGATGAAGCATGTTCGTAATACAAATGCAAATATGGAACCGGTTTTCTTTGCTTATCCAGCCGTAAAAGAGATAGATGAAATTGTAAGAAATATTACCGGGCTTGAAGATCCTGAATATAATTTTATTTCGGAAGATGGCTTTGGACATCATTTCTGGGTAATAAAAGATGATAATACAATCAAGAGATTAGTTGATCTTTTTGCTGAAATACCTTCCACATATGTTGCTGATGGTCATCACAGAACAGCAGCAGCAGCACTTGTGGGTGCTGAAAAACGTAAATTAAACCCTGATTATAATGGCGATGAAGAATTCAATTATTTTCTTGCTGTTCATTTTCCTGATAATCAACTAAGAATCATTGATTATAACAGAGTAGTTAAAGACCTGAATGGATTAACAGTAAAAGAACTTGTTGAAAAGCTAGAAGAAGATTTTTCAGTTGAAAAATTGGGTAGTGACATTTATAAACCTGATCAGCTTCATACATTCAGCATGTATTTATCCGGTAACTGGTACAAGCTTGTCGCAAAAGAAGGACGTTATAATGATAATGATCCGATTGGGGTACTTGATGTAACAGTACTTTCTAATCTGGTACTTGATAAAATTCTTGGAATTAAAGATTTAAGAACAGATAAGAGAATCGATTTTGTTGGTGGGATCAGAGGTTTAGGAGAACTTTCAAAGAGAGTTGATAGCGGAGAAATGGCTGTTGCATTTGCATTATATCCTGTTTCAATGAAACAGCTTATTAATATTGCCGACTCTGGTAATATAATGCCTCCAAAAACAACTTGGTTTGAACCTAAGTTGAGATCTGGGTTGGTTATACACAAGCTTGATTAATAATTATCTACATAATAAATAAACCCGGAAATAAAGGCCGGGTTTATTTTTATCAATTATTTTGAAGTAGAATTGCACAAGAAAGTTTAGTTATTTCTCTGCAATATTCAAAATTACAGTTTTTAGCAAAATCATTTTTGGTATGATAATAAGCATCTTCAGTATAACTAATAAAAAACAATGCTTTATATCCCCAAATCCAAAAAGAATAACTATCACTGGCATTTGAATATGTGTTATCGTTGACGGTTGAAAGTTCAGTAAATTTATTGGCAAGTTCATCAGCTTCTAAGTACAAACCTACAGAATTGTCATAGTCAATAATATTTACTTTCCACGTTGACTTTTCATTTGATGGTTCGTAAGCAATCATATCTTCATTTAACATTAACTTTATTGCTTCCCCTTTTTGAGAAGCTTTCATTGCATAGTCGTTGCTACCATATAAACCAATTTCTTCAGCAGCAAAAGCAATGAATTTGATAGTTGATTTTGGAGTATATTTCTTAAGCTTCATTATTCTTGCTATTTCAACAACAGCAGCAACTCCACTTGCATTATCGTGAGCTCCCGGTGCCTTTTCCATAGGATCAGGTTCGTACGCAAAAGAATCGTAATGAGCTCCAAGAATGCAAATGCTATCCGGACTAACCATTCCTTCGATAGAGGCAATTACATTATATTGCCAGGTTGAATATTCAGGAAGATAAAATGAATCAAGATATGAATTTTGATAACCAATAGATTTGAATTTATTTTGAATGTCGATAGCTATTTCTTTTCGGTTATCACATAAAGCAAATCTCGTAACTTTATCCTGAAGCCAGATTACATTAGATTCCAGACTGTCTGAATTGATATCATTAATAAATTCGGAAATAAAAACTTCTTCAGCGTCTTTATTTATTAAAGGATCATCTTTCTCGCAGGAATAAACTATAAAAAGAAATGAAATAGCCAGAAAAAATGATTTCAAGGAAACGATATAGCCTTTCTTAATAGCAAGAATTTTTATTTCACTTAATAGGGAATCCATATAAATAATTAATTTTTAATTTTTTCAACCCAAACCTTCATCTTACCAATACCTCTGTTTGACCATGTATAATAAGGTATCATTGTAATTTCTTTTCCATTGATTGAGCCTTTTAATGCTTGAACTTTTTCTTTGATAACAGTTTTTTCTTCTGGGGTGAGAATAATATTCTCAGGGATAGAAATTCCAGAAATATCATTATTATCTGCATCTTCAATGCAATAAACAACAGGACCTCTTTCGAAAGCAACTTTTCCTAAGTTGGAAGCTACTTTTTCATTTGTAGTCACCATTCTGACATTCATTGGAATATTAACTTCAATGTTATCATTTGGTGACCATTCTTTGTTGATTTCAATATACCCTTTGTCAACATCTGCAATTTTCTTTTCTCCGTTAACAGACAAAGTAATATATCCATTATTGTTATCTGTATATTCATATAAATTGCCTGGTAGAACCTGATTTTGAGCCCAGCCAGGTATGCGTATTTTTACTGTGAAATTGCTTTTGTTTTCAGGTGTTACTTTGAGTTTTATATTGCCATTCCATGGATAATCAGTCTTTTGAGAAACTTTTATTTTTTTTCCGTTTATTTCTGTTTCAGCATCATTCGAAATAAAAAGATTAACAAATAAAGTATCTTTTTGTATTGAGTAAATTAATCCGTGAATTGAAGGGATGAATCTAATTAAGTTTGTCGGACAACAAGAACAATCGAACCAGGGAGATCGTGTGCATGAACCATGATTGAATTTATATTTTCCATCTGATTCAAGAGGATTAGGATAAAAGAATTTATTACCGCTAATTGAAATACCTGCTATCAGACCATTATAAAGTGATCTTTCTATTATGTCATAATATTTTGAATCACCTGTAAGTTGAAATAATCTTTGATTCCAATATACATTGCCTATTGCAGCACAGGTTTCATTATAGGAAGTCAGATTCGGTAAATCATAATCATCACCAAAAGCCTCACCATCGTGCCTTGAACCAATTCCACCTGTTATATACATTTTTTTATTTACCATATTATCCCAGATAGCATTTACGGCATTTAAATAAGAATTGTCTTTATAAATAGCTGCTATATCTGTCATGCCTGCGTACATGTAAACTGCCCTTACCGCATGTCCTACTGCTTCCTTTTGCATTGTAACAGGAATATGATCCTGGCTATAAGCCCCATAAAGTTTATGAGTTGTTGAGTCCCCTCTTAAGTCGAGATAAAATTTTGCCAGTTCAAGATATTTTTCGTTTTTAGTAATATTATAAAGCTTTATAAGTCCTGTTTCTACAATTTGATGTCCGGGTGGTATTTGTAATTTGTCTTTACCGAAATTATTTACAAGAAGGTCAGCATTTTTAATAGCTATATCAAGCATATTTCTTTTGCCAGTAGCCCAAAAATGAGCAGCAGCTGCTTCAAACAAATGACCGCTGTTATAAAGTTCGTGATTTGTAATTTCAAATTCCCATCTGTTAGGCGATGGATTAGCCCATGGAGCAGGAGGATTCATTTTATCGATTGTAATCCAGGTAGTGAGGTATCCATCTGGCTCCTGACCAGTTTTTATGATATCAATCATTGAGTCGAGGTATGTGTCAAGCTTGGGGTCAGGACTACTGATAAGAGAATACGATGCACCTTCAATAATTTTATATAGATCAGTATCATCAAAAGGCATTTTACCCCTTGTTTTGCCTTCTTTTTTACCTCCAGCAATTAGGAAATTTTCCATTCTTCCTTCCTCATCACATTTGTTAAAAGAAAAACTGATTGTGGTATCTTGTACCACCTTTATTTTAGGTAACCAAAAGTTATCATTGATAACTACTTTTTTTATGTCAACTGCTGAAATAGGATAATCAGAATACTTCTTTTCCTTATCCGAACAACTAATTATGGCAAGTAATGTCAACAGAAATAAAATTCTCTTCATTATTTTTTTCGAACCAAGATATAAAAGATTTTAAAAAGAAAATGCAATTACATAAAAGCTTTAAATAATAATTTAATTTTCTTAGTTTTATGTTTAAATAAATAACCTAAATGAAAGCAATATTTTAT
>JAGODU010000398.1 GCA_017998095.1 Prolixibacteraceae bacterium
TTCATAGCTCCTCCTTTATATTTTTAATATATAATGAAGTTTTTGTATTATAATACCCGCTAATCTCTTAAAGAGCATATAATTCCTCTTGAAAACATATCTCAACCACATTGTTTCATGACTACTTGATATAGGAATTTTTAAATTACACGCTATTTACATTTAAATTATTCGTTACTTGTAATAAGATTATGTGTTCTTAATATTTTTGTCAAGTTATTTTTTATTAATTTTTGGACGATAAGCATTTTAAGTGTCCACCTTGTTTAATCAAAATAATGTCTTTTACATAATTGTCAACAAAAATGGGAGGTATAGTAACAATTTTATTGGCATTTTTAATGTTTAGGAGACTTATGTCCCTGATTTCGATTCTTTCTAAATATATTGTACCACATCAAGTAAGCATTAGACTTATCATAAAAATGAGATTCTGATTCATAATTCTCAATATTGTATAATTCCTTTTCAACTCTGTCATGAAAATTTCAACATCACTATAAAAGTAGGACTTGCCGGAGGGTTATAGATATAATGAGCGCTTTGGCTAGAAAGGAAAGATTTTTAGAAGGTAGAGTAGAGGCAGGACGACCTGCCCCCCTCAACAAACCGTGCATGCGGTTTTCCCGCACACGACTTTCTCTTCAATCTTCGTTTAAAAGCATTCACAAGTGTCATACATAATTGTATTCTGTTGGGCCTATTAAACCATATCTGGCTTTTAAAACCTCAAAAGCTCCCTGGCGATAAAGCTTACATTTACGCTGACTCTTTCGTTGGTAGTATCTGAAAAGCGTTTGCATTAAGTAGTATCTAATCTGCCTTTTCTGCTTTTTAGTCTTACTTACACTTGGTATTGTAAAATAATTAATCCATCCTCTCAGCTTGAAGTATAACCCTCATCAAGATACTTCTTTATCTCTATGATTGCATCTTTAGCTGATTTCTTTGGTCTGAATCCATAAGAACAGGGCTCAAAATCTGCCTCAAAGATTGGCTCAATTATTAGCTTACAACACATCTGTACAATTCTGTCTTCAACAGTCGGTATCCCTAATGGTCTTAACTTTCCATTGGCTTTGGGAATATAAATCCGCTTTACCGGTTTCGGCTTGTATGTTTTATGAAGCAATTCCTGTCTGATTTCTTCCAGATATTGTTCTTCTCCGTAAGCTACTACATCAGAAATTCTCATATTATCCACACCTGCTGAACCATTATTGAGTTTAACATTCTGCCACGCCGTTCTTAAAAAGTATAAAACGGTCATCTTATCGTACAGCACATAAAAACGAAAGTCTTTTTCCTGTTTGGCTTTTGAATATAAATTCTTTGAAAAATCCGAACTCGTTCCTCATCACATTGTTTTTGATAAGGATTGCTTTTTAGACCTTTTGGTTCAATCACAATTTCTCCTTTTCATTAAAATTTAACTGAAGTAATGTCCCTTCGCTCCTTTCAGGTTATGTTGTCCTGAATATCATCACTACTATGAGCATCTCCGACTTCCTGAAAATCCACTGACCACTTCATTTCTTTATAGGCCAATGTTTAAGATTGCCAATCTTTGAAAGACAGGATCTCCCACGTTCACTGACACATCATTTGTAAGCTCGCCATCAGTTATAACTCCGATAGTTCCTGACAGTGCATGCTTCCATTTCTTCCTGTCAGATTTCAGGCTTCAACATATCCGATAGTCTGACCAACTATAATGGCTTAACGAAGCTACCTGTTCACTTGCGTTACGGCTTTCTTACCGTTTTGAAGAGCTTTGACTTACACCTTACGGTTACAGCCATCTTCATCACTTCCGGGTGAATGGAAAATTACCCGTATCGGATTTGCACCGATTTCTATGTCAACGCCTCGTGGCGCACCGGATAACGCTGAACGAAACAGATGAATATTAGTTTTGACAATAAAAGAAAATCTGTTCTTTCTTCATCTTCGGATTCCTTCTTCTGTGCCTTTCTGTAATTTTAGTGGTCGTAAACTGTTTTATAATAGTTCCTAAACAGAATTCAATTCATTCATCATTCAAAATTCAGAATTCAGAATTTGATCGAAGATCAGCCTCTCTTTGTTCAAATCATCCGTGTAAATATGTCCAATTTGTGGTTCAGAACTTTTTTATTTGACAATATCTATCTCCTTAATTACAATGTTTAAAGAGAAGAGATAAGGAGCTTAAAATGAAATTCTTTAACACAGCAGGTCCTGTTAATCAACCCGAGCATTACAAAGTAGATCCCTTGCATCGTTGGGATTTAGAAGAAATCCTAATGTATATTGAGCAGAAGAAGTATTTCATTTTACATGCACCTCGTCAAACAGGCAAAACCAGTTCTCTTCTCGCCTTACAGGAGTATTTGAACCATGAAGGTAAATATTTGGCGATTTATGCCAATGTTGAAGCGGGTCAGGCAAGCAGAAATGATATAAAATCTGCTTTGAAAGCAATCATAACTGAAATAGCAAATCGTTTAGCCTTTTTAATGAAAGATAAGAACATTTTTGATGCATTAGTTGATATTTTTTCGAAAACTGAAGCAGAAA
>JAGODU010000399.1 GCA_017998095.1 Prolixibacteraceae bacterium
ATCGATTGTTTTAAAGTTCGTAAAACTGAATGTTACATGCCTGAGTAATGTACCAAATTTTGTTGCTGACATTTGGATACTTGAAAACTATATGCATAATGCGTATGAATTAACTCTTGAAGAACAGGTAGCATTCAGGGTTTTTGTAAGTAATAGACTCAATGAGTATTCAAAAAAGAATGTTTTCGAGAAATCTTTGCATTACACCAATTTGATTAATTCTCAGGAGTATAAAGATGCGGTTCATGAACAAAATGAACTTCAAAAACAGTTAGATAAGGGGCAAAGAGTTAAAACCAAACATGATGAAATTGGTGTTCGAATGCGAAAAATGGAACGTAGAGCGAGAAAAATTCACAGGCAGTATGGGATGATTCATTTATTGAATTCTGACCCAATGGTGAATGTTGCTCTTGTGCAATTTGGATACTCGATGAATGTCCATAAGGCATTAGGGTCATCATTTAAAGAGATTGTTTTCAATAGTTTTCAGGGTGAGAATTTTGGCATAACCAACGAGGGTTATTTCAGGTGGCTGTATACTGGACTTTCTTGTGGAGTGGAATCGACAAAAATAATTAATCCTTTGTCAATTAACCCTTTTGTGAATTTAGTATTTGAAGATTCTGAAAATATTGTACCTCACTCTAAAGCATCAAAGATTTCTTTGGAGTTCACGGCTATAGATATTCCAATAGAGATAAAGGATCAACTCACACAACAAGTACCCGAAAATGCATTATTTGGCTTATCTCACTTGATTAACAAACTTCAATCTTCAGGGTATCTGTTTGAAAAACTAATGAATGTACCATATGCTATAAAAATCGTATTCACAACTCCTTCTGGAAGTGAACTCGCTGATAGTGATAAACTTCATCTTATAGTGAATTATAATGCAAAAGGTGCGGTTACATCAATCAGAGTTGAAAAGATAGGTAAGGCTGAAAAAAAAGTCGTTGATAATTGTATAAATGAACTGTACAAATCGAACGATTTGCCCAATGATTGGAGACAAGAAATATATGGTTACTGGTTTCAAAAATGCAAGCAATCTGGTTACGAATTAGATATACTGGAAGAGAGTAAAAATCAGACTGTATTTAAATTGTATAATCTCGAAAAGGGAGCAAGGTTCAGGCTTTGGTATTTAAATGATGGATTTTTCTCTATCCTATCGATACTGGAAAAATCCACTCCTGAACTCGGTAATGAAATAAAACAATTACTAATTGATGGATACAAAGCGTGACATAGAAAACAAAGCACGGTCGCTTATCGAATCAAGTCCTGAGGAATCAGTTGTTCTGTATGAAAAAATATGGAATGAATACAATGAAGCATTCAATGATTGGGACGCTTTCCATTATTTAAAAGCATTGCGAAAATGCCTATCACATAATCCTGATAATCTGGATGCTATTGTAGAAAAATTTAAAGATTATGATAAGGTCGGTGGACTTTTCTCGTGGTATATTTTTGATAAATATGTAAAACAGGTTGAAAAAAGGGAATTGATTAATAATGAACAGATAATTTGGAATTCTTTTAGTATTGCGAAACAGAAAGACCTTCATGAAAATCACGAATTTCCATGCCCGCTAACGATATCAGTATTTCAATTGGTAGATGCGTATTCCGAAAATATTTTCAACGCCAAAAAAGTAAATGATTTACTTGATGTGCTTAACCCCGACTTATTATCAATAAATCCAAGATTGATTAATACCGAAGAACGAGGAGAAATTGAAATAGCATCTGATAAAGAAAAGTACTATTCACTTAAATCCAAGGCATTGTTAAAACTTGGAGAATACTCAAAGTGTATTGACTTATGTGATGCTGCACTAAGAAGTTTTGATAAATTTCATTATAACAATGACTTATGGTTCAAAATGCGTCAGGGCATCTGCCATGATAAATTAGGAAACTCTGAACTCGGAGAAAACATTCTTAATGAACTATTAAGCACAAAGGCTGGAAGTGATAAGTGGTTTATCTATAGAGATATTGCTGAAATTTATTATGAACAATCGAATTATGAAAAGGCATGGCAGTATGCAGTAAATGCGGCTTACTATGGAAATGAGCCAAAGTATATGATTAACCTCTATCTGTTGCAAACAAGATTATTGTACAAACTTAAACGTCAAGAAGAAGGAGAGTTGATAGCGAAATTATTATATGCAATAATTAAGGAAAATGAATGGAATATTAAATCAGAATTTTCCAAACTATTTACCTTTTATAACCTAAGAGGGGATGAAATTTTAAGTATAGACGATTATTTTAAAAGTGCTAAAGAATTCTGGAATAATGAAAGATACAAAGGCATAGAAAGAGAAAGTGGACAAATTATCTGGATTCATAATGATGGCAAGAAAGGTAAGATAAAAGCCAATAATGGGTCAATCAGATTCTTTTCAAAGAAAGATTTACGAAGAAGAGTAAGGGACTTAAATGCCATAAAAAATAGCCTTGTTGAGTATTATCCGCTTACAGATTTTAAAGGTGATAATATTGCTGAAGATGTGGTAATAACGGAAGTAATAAAAC
>JAGODU010000133.1 GCA_017998095.1 Prolixibacteraceae bacterium
CAGACACTACGTATCTTGAAGTTGCAGGAGTAAAATTACACACTGTATTGACTACTCCCTCAGCTCAAAGCTCTGCCCCTCTTGCAATTATTATTGCAGGCTCAGGTCCTACCGACCTTAATGGCAATAACACTATGATGACAAATAACAGTTTGAAGTATCTTTCAGAAGAACTGATTGCCAATAACATTGCTACTCTCAGGTTTGATAAAAGAGGAATTGCCAAAAGTGCTTATCAAAATATGGACGAAGCTGAATTTACAATCGACAGATTTTACGTAGATGTTGAAGCACTGATTGAATTTGGAAAATCGAAAGGATATAAAGAAATTTTTGTAATTGGTCATAGCGAAGGATCTCTTCTGGGCATAATGGCTCTTCAAAAACAAAAGGCTAATGGATTTATTTCACTTGCCGGTATAGGATGCCCGGCCGATGAGATACTTATAAAACAAGTGAAACCTCAGTTGCCTCCAAAACTTTTCGATCAGACAGTATCAATTCTTGACAGCCTTAAAGCCGGTTATACTGTAAAGAATGTACCAAACGATTTAATGGCACTTTTCAGACCATCAATTCAACCCTACATGATATCATGGCTAAAACTTGATCCGACAGTTATGATTAAGAACATCAATTGCCCTGCATTGATTGTTAACGGAACAAATGATATTCAGGTTGGTACTGAAGAAGCCGATAAATTATCAAAAGCAGCACCGGGAAGTGAAAAGCTGATAATCAAAAATATGAACCATATCCTGAAAACAGTGAAGGGTGGCTTTCAGGCTAACTATGCAACATATTCAGATCCGAACCTTCCGGTTAACAAAGAACTGGTTGACGGGATTGTAAAGTTCATAAATTCAAACAAATAGAACAATGAAAAAGACACAACCGGGTTGGGTATCAGTAGCAATAATATTTCTTCTGGACTTCCTGGTAATAATGGGCAACAGGAATAAAGAAACCATTATAACAATGACCATTATTTCTGTAATACTGCTTCTAATAATGGGCAGCCTGACATTGAGCGTAGACAGCACATATATAAGGTTTTATTTTGGCATTGGATTAATAAAGGGCAAATTCCTTATTTCAGATGTAGTTTATTGCAGACCTGTAAGTTTTATTCCAATGGGTTTTGGTATAAGGCTTGGTCCGGGGAGTATCTTATACAATGTCAACGGCACAAAAGCAATTGAGCTTTCAGTTAGGGGAAAAGACAGGATTATAAGAATTGGGACAGATTATCCGGAAGAGTTCACCGAATACATTTATAGTCAAATGAAAAAAAAGCCTGAAGACAGGACTGACGAAACATTTACCATCCAAAGGATACCTTCAGGTAAACACCTGATCATCATTGTAGCTGTAATAGCTATTGTAGCTACTTTAATAATCACCCAGATGAGAGATTCAAAAGTAACTACCGGTAATGAAAACATAAAAATCTCCGGGATATATGGATTGACTATTTCATATAAGGATATTTTATCAGCCGATACGACATCTGTGTTTCCGCCTATTGAAATAAGAACAAACGGTTTTTATATGGCATCGGTTTGTAAAGGTCACTTCAAACTTAAAGGAAATGAAAAGGCTTTACTGTCTGTCAATCTGAAATATCCCCCGTTTATAGCAGTAAAACTCAATGACGGTAGGTCGATTTATTTTAATTCCAGGGATAGTCAGAAGACTAAAGAATATTTTAATGATATAAAATCCAAAGTCAGACAATAAGTAACTAAAATATTTAATTTTACACCATAAGAGAGTAACTTACCGGCCAATCTTATGGGACAAGTTTTAAGGAAATTTTTTAGTGAATATTGGATATTGCTAATAATTGTAGCAATCAAACTCATCCTTCAGTATATACTGGTCAATCCGGTTTATGAACTACAGAGGGATGAGTTTTTGCATCTTGATCAGGCAAGGCATCCTGCATGGGGCTATATTTCTGTTCCCCCTCTGACATCATGGATTTCAACTATTATCTTCCTGTTAGGAGGCAGTGAATTTTGGATAAGGTTCTTCCCTGCACTGTTTGGAGCTCTGACAATTATATTTGGCTGGTTTATTGCTGAATCACTTGGAGGAAAGCTAATTTCAAAGATTTTGGTTTCATGCGGACTATTGTTTTCTATCCTTTTCCGCCTTAATATACTCTACCAACCCAATGCGTTTGAAATTCTTATTTGGACAGTAATATTCTTCTTAAGCATAAAATATATAAGTACTGAAAAAGAAAAGTGGCTTTACCTGCTGGCAATTGCAGTAGCACTGGGACTTTACAACAAATACAATACTATCTTCCTGATTATTGGATTAATAATCGGCATTATAGCTACCTCACAAAGAAAGATATTGTCAAAGGGCATATTATGGAAGGCAATATTATTTGCTATTGTTTTAATCCTCCCAAACATTATATGGCAGATTATGAATGATTTCCCTGTAGTTGGACACATGAATGCCCTCAGGGAAAGGCAACTGGTCAACAATGACTTAGGTAGCTTCTTTTGGGGACAGCTGATGTTTTTTATCGGGGCCTTACCCTTGACACTTGCTGCCTTTATTGCTTTCATATTTTATAAGCCATTCAGGCAATACAGGTATATTGGAATCAGCTTTCTTACTGTTATGATTCTTTTTGTAATACTTAAAGCCAAAGATTATTACTCAATTGGTTTGTATCCTGTTATTATTGCTTTTGGTGGTGTAGCAATAGAAAAGACGATTCCTTTAAAAATGAAGAAGTTCATTATCCCGTTGTTGGTTTTAAACATGTTTGGATCTTTTTTAGTTAGCGCAAGGATAATACACCCGGTAATGTCACCCGAAAAAATAGTTGAGAACAAAGTAATGTTTGAGAAATTTGGTGTTTTAAGATGGGAAGATGGAAAGAACCATGATTTGCCACAGGATTTTTCTGACATGCTTGGCTGGAAAGAAATGGCATCAAAAGCTTTTGAAGCATATAACACAATTCCTGATGATGAGAAAAACGCAACTCTGATATTTTGTGACAACTATGGTCATGCCGGGGCATTGAATTATTACAATCGGGGAAAAATGCCCGAAGCATATTCGTTCAATACTGATTACATTTACTGGATCCCTGAAATGGAATCAATAAAGAATGTTATCCTGGTTGGCAGAATGCCTGAAAATGAAATCACATCACTCTTTTCTGAAAGTAAAATATACGGAGTTGTAGAAAACAACTATTCAAGGGAAAAGGGAACTGCAATAATACTTTTAAAAGGGGCAGACTCCTCATTTACTGATCTTTTCTATAGAATGAAAAAAGAAAGAATTGAGAAACATGAAATATTTTAATACATAAATAAAACAAATATGAAAGAGAAGATCAAAGAGCTCTTTTCAATGCTGCCCAGAGAAGAGCAGCTTGAATTAATTAAAGAGCTGACAAGTAATACAGAAATCCGGAATCCTATTATTGAGCTTAATGCTTATAGTCAGGAAATGTATGGTAAGAATATCAGTTTTAAAATATTGAACATTGGAGATGTTCACCTGCCTGAAATAAAAGCAGAACTATCTACTCCATGGGGAGATTTTGAAGCAACGGGTTCGAATCAAAAGATTGCAAAAGCAAAAGCTTCATTGATAGCCCTTAATAATGTGCCGGACAAATCTGAATAAAAATTCATGAACAGAATAGACAGACTTAATGCTATACTAATTCAGCTTCAAAGTAAAAGAGTTGTAAAAGCTCAGGAAATTGCTGATCGCTTTGACATAAGTCTGAGAACTGTTTACCGTGATATAAAAGCTTTGGATGAGGCCGGTGTTCCAATAGGTGCTGAAGCAGGAGTAGGTTATTTTCTGATGGACAATTATCATTTGCCTCCGGTAATGTTTACAGGGGAAGAAGCTTCTGCCCTTTTGTTTGGCGAGAAGCTAATAGAAAAGATGTCGGATGAAAAGATAAAGAAAGACTTTTGCTCTGCCCTCTTTAAAATTAAGGCTATCCTTAAACCTGTTGAAAAGGATTATCTTGAAAAGCTTCATGAAAAGGTTGCCGTATTCAACATGAATACAATGAGCGACAGGTTTAATCAGCTTTTTTTGAATGAAATCCAAAATGCCCTTGTAAACAAGCAGGTGCTTGAGATTGAATATGAATCTAAATACTCAGAAGAAAAAGTTTGCCGTGAAATAGAACCAATTGGACTTTGCAATTACAGTTCACGGTGGCACTTGTTTGCCTGGTGCCGGCTACGCAACGATTACAGGGACTTCAGACTTGACAGGATAATATCATTGAAAGCTGTCAATAAGGATTTTAAAGGCAAGCAACACCCCACTATCGAAGAATACATGAAAATGGCCAATCCGATAAGCAATGTTGCCAATATAACCATATACGTTCCTTTGAACAGGAGAAAATTAATTGAAGACTCGAAATACTGGTATGGATTTATATCTGAAGAAGAATCGGGAGAAGATTTGAAAATGGAGTTTTCTAACGATGACCTCAATGGATTTGCTCTCTGGCTTCTAAATACAGGCAGCTTTGCCAGAGTTGGAAGGCCTCTGGAACTCGAGCAAATTGTAAAATCGTACATAACCGGGATGTTCAATAATTACAGGTATTTGCTATAGTATCAAGTATCAAGACACAAGACGCAAGACACAAGACACAAGATTGGGTTTTCCCGATGATTGTCAAAGCTCGGTATAATTATCAACTTTTACTTGTCAAATTTCCGTTATCGAAAACTACCATTTTTGACCTCTTTGGTAAGGGACCACATCCATACCAAGTTCTGACCAAGTTCTGACCAAGTTCTACCGTTTTGAAATTTAATACCTATGAAGTACGGTTTTGGCAGAGTCCTTTTTGGGAAGTTGAGAATGCATCTGTTGGTGCTGATCACGTTATCGCTAAGCTTAGTTAACTGGGAAACCCAATCTTGATTCTTGCGTCTTGATACTTGTGTCTAATTTTTCACTCCTTCTTTACAGAATCCCCTACAACTTTCCCGGATTCTTCCTTCTCCTTCTTGTATTTAAAGAAGAAATCCATGATTTGAAATTCAATTTCCATTTGACTGGCAAAGTAAGGAAGCCGGTTGTTGATGTTGCAGTAAATCATAAACTCATCAGCTTCATTGCCATGCAATCCGGTAATTTTAATGATATTGTCGAGGTTATGGTAAGTAGAAAACTGAAGCCATTGTTTTTCATCTAAAATTGCCATACGGGTTTTTCGTTTTTCTTTTTCACCCTGATCGAGATGGTATTGCAGAAAAGACGCCGGAGAAAGGATTGACTGAAGGAAATTTGGTTTTTCATTAAAAGCATCTCCCCTCAGTTCTATAGGAACATCAATTGACTTAGATTCAGGTAAACCAAGTTTTTTCTTCAGTCCATTTTCATCAGTAACAGTAACTTCTTTAAGAAGATATCTTGTAGGTTGCAATCTTATCTCATATAAAGGTTTAAGAGGATATTCTCTGGCAGTAAACCTGTAATCAACATAACCGATCGACCTTATTATAAGTGTGTCTTCGTTAAGCATTGAAATTGAAAAATAGCCATCAATATCAGTGGTAGTGCCTCCATGGACATTAGGATAAATGACATGAGCATAGGGGATTGGATCGCCTGTATCGGCTCCGGTTACTCTGGCTTTTATACTAACCATATATAAATCAACCTCCTGAGCACTTACCAGTCCTGCCAGGGCTACATTTAAAAGAAAAAACAAAACAATTCTAAACTTCATCATCAAAACATGTTTGCTCAAATGTATATCATTTGTCGTGAAGGTTGAAAAATTTTAACAATTTTTAACATTTGCCAAATTACATATTCCTGATTAAAGTTTAAACCTTTTGAAATACAGGATTATTAAATAATGACGAAATTATGATAAATTAGAAAACAGGATTATAAAATAACCCTGTTTTCTAATTTATATTGTTCCATAAGAAAATTATCCCAGCTTGATAATCCTGTCCATCGCTTCAATAACGTTTTCTCTGTCAGCAAAAGCAGAAAAACGGAAGTAACCTTCGCCTGAAGGGCCAAAGCCTGAACCCGGAGTGCCAACTACATTTATTTCATTAAGAAGCATATCGAAGAAATCCCATGACTTCATATTGTTTTTAGTCTTTACCCATACATAAGGGGCATTAACACCTCCGAAGACTTTGTAACCTGCCTTGGCAAGGCTTTCCCTCATTATTCTTGCATTTTCAAGATAATAGGCAATTATTTCTGCAGTTTCCTTCTTCCCTTCTTCTGAATAAACAGCTGCAGCAGCTTTCTGAACAGGATAAGAAACACCGTTGAATTTGGTTGTATGTCTTCTGTTCCAAAGAGGCTTAACAGGAAATGACTTACCTGATTTATCAAAAGCCTTAACACCATCCGGAATTACAACAAATGCACAGCGCGTACCGGTAAAACCGGCTGTCTTTGAAAAACTTCTGAATTCAATAGCGCAGTTTTCTGCTCCTTCGATTTCATAGATAGTCTTAGGAATTGAAGGGTCAGTTATATAAGCCTGATATGCAGCATCGTAGAAGATGATGCAATTATTTGCAAGAGCATAATCTACCCATTTCTTAAGTTCATCCTTTGTTGCAACAGTTCCGGTTGGATTGTTAGGATAACACAGGAAAATAAGATCTGCCTTTTCAGTTGGAAGATCAGGAATAAAACCGTTAGCCTCGGTACAAGGCATATAAACAATACCTTCGAAATAACCATTGGCATTGCATGTGCCTGTCTTGCCGGACATTACTGTTGTATCGACGTAAACGGGATAAACAGGATCGCCAACAGCAACGATATTGTCCTTGCCAAATATCTCCTGAATATTACCCGTATCGCATTTTGAGCCATCGGAAATAAAAATATCATCTGCTTTTATATTGGCACCACGTGACTGATAATCGTTTACTGCAATCGCTTCACGTAAAAAGTCATATCCTTGTTCAGGACCGTAGCCTTTGAATGTTGAAGCATTGGCCATTTCTTCCACACCTTCATGAAAGGCTTTTATAATTGCCGGAGAAAGAGGGCGGGTTACATCGCCAATACCCATTCTGATAACTTTCTTGTCAGGATTAGCTTCACAATATGCTTTAACTCTTCTTCCAATTTCAGGAAATAAATAGCCTGCCTGTAACTTCAGGTAGCTTTCGTTTATTGATGCCATGTTAAAAGTTTTTCTATTATGAATAAATATGTGCAACAAATATAAAAAATTATCATTTCTGCATTAAATTGTTACTTATTTCAAGATAATTATGGATATAAAAATAAGAATCGCTTTACCTGAAGAGAGTTTAATACTGACTGAAATTGCATTTTCTGCAAAAAGAACATGGGATTATCCGGAAAGCTATTTTGAAATCTGGAAAGATGAACTGACAATAAATGAAGAATATATCAGAAACAATATTGTACTGAAAGCGATTGTTAATGAAGATATTGCAGGATTCAGCTCAGTTGTTGAAGTACCTGAAGATTTCACTTCGGGGAAGGTTTTTGTAGGCAAAGGATTCTGGGTGGAGCATATCTTTATAAGACCTGAATATCAGCAAAAAGGGATTGGAAGTAAGCTTCTTGAAAAAACATGCAGCCTATGCATTGAAAAAGGAATTGAAATTCTTAAAATATTTGTAGACCCCTATGCAGAAGGGTTTTACAAAAAAGAAGGTGCTGAATTTATTTATGAATCTCCTTCATCAATTGAAGGGAGGAATATACCTGTCTATCAGATTAATTGCAAATCAGGACATAAGAATAAAGGAAAGTAAAACTGTTTATTAATTCTTTCTTACTTTTTGATATTCTTTTTAAGAAAGATTCTAAATAAAAAAGGAAAGAAATATATTTGTTGCCCATAACCTTAATATTTTCAAGCTATGAAAGGAAAAACCCTTCCTTTTTCCAAGGAAAAGATAGAAGAGATAATTGAAAAGTATCCTACGCCGTTTCATATTTACGACGAAAAAAGGATGATTGAATATGCACAATATTTCAACAAATGTTTTGATTGGAATACCGGCTTTAAAGAATTCTATGCAATAAAAGCCTGTCCGAACCCTTATCTCATGAAGATATTAAGAAATCAGGGATTTGGAATCGACTGCAGTTCAATGGCTGAACTTGCCATAGCAGAAAAGCTTGGAATGAGGGGTGAGGAAATAATGTTCACATCAAATGACACTCCTGCAGAGGAATTTCAAAAGGCAATAGAGCTTGGCGCAATATTAAATCTTGATGATATAACCCATATCGATTTTATTGATAAAAGAATGGGCTTACCGAAACTTGTTTGCTTACGCTATAACCCGGGAGCATTGAAAAACGGAAATACCATCATTGGTAATCCTGAAGATTCAAAATATGGATTCACCAGAGAGCAACTGATTGAAGGTTATAAGGCGTTGCTTTCTAAAGGAGTAAAAAGATTTGGTATTCACACCATGGTAGCTTCCAATGAACTTGATTCAGATTACTTCATTGAAACAGCTGAAATTATCTTTGACACTATTATAGACATAAATAAAGAAACCGGAATTAAATTTGAGTTTGCCAATCTTGGCGGAGGTATTGGAATACCTTACAAAAGCGAGCACAAACCTGTTGATCTGATAAAAGTAAGTGAAGGAATTAAAGACCTTTATGAAAATCTTATTGTTGCCAACGATTTAGCCCCTTTGAAAATATACTTTGAATCGGGAAGAGCAATTACAGGTCCTTTCGGATATCTTGTTTCAAAAGTGCTTCATATAAAAGACACCTACAAGAAATATGCAGGACTGGATGCATCCATGTCAAACCTTATGCGCCCTGCCTTATATGGTGCATATCACCACATTACAGTATTGGGAAAAGAAGATCAGCCGCATAAACTTCTTTATGATGTGACCGGATCGTTGTGTGAAAACAATGATAAGTTTGCAATAAACAGGTTGTTACCCGAAATACATGTTGGCGATATAATAGTAATTCATGATACCGGAGCCCATGGCCATTCAATGGGATTCAACTATAACGGCAAGCTTCGTTCGGCAGAGCTTTTACTCAGAGAAAACGGTGAAGTAAAAATGATACGAAGGGCTGAAACCCTTGATGATTACTTTACTACCCTTGATTTTAAAGGTTTGTCATCATTTTCTGTATAGAAACAGCATAAATGGAAATATTTGATGAAGATATTAAAAATGCCCTCAGGGTACTCAAAGAAGGCGGTGTAATACTCTATCCCACAGACACCATCTGGGGGATAGGTTGTGACGCAACAAATGAAAAAGCTGTAAAAAGAGTATTTGAAATTAAACAGAGGGAAGACACAAAGAGCATGCTTGTGTTGCTTGAAAATCCGAATTTTATATTGTCCTATATTGATGAGATGCCTGATGTGGCATGGGATTTAATTGATTACTCCGTAAAGCCGACAACAATAATCTATGACAAGGCAAAGAACCTGGCTAAGAACCTAATTGCTGAAGACGGAAGTATTGGTATCAGAATAACAAACGAAGCCTTCACTTCAAAGCTTTTACAAAGGTTCAGGAAACCGCTGGTTTCAACTTCAGCCAATATCAGTGGTCAGGCTTCACCTGAAAATTTCAGTGAAATATCAGAAGAAATAAAACAGAAAGTAGATTACATAGTGAAATACAGGCAGGACGAGAATTCAAGTCCTGCCCCTTCAAGTATTATCAAGCTTGGTGTATCGGGATTGATAAAAATAATCAGGGAATAAACCGAAATATACAATCCAAGTTCATACTCTCCTGAGTTCTATTTACCACCTTCAATATTTTCCATTTTTTAAAATTTCGTTCATTGGCTGAAATGATTCATTCAGAGGTTAAAACCTGTCATTCATTAAAAATATTTTTTAATAACATTTATATTGATTAACTTGGTTGGAATATATAATAAACAATACTATTAATCTCAAATTAAATCTTATGAAAAAACTTAATCAATTGGGAACTTTCCCACAAACAAACAAACAAACAAACAAACAAACAATCCTCATGGGCAATTTTATTTGCCTTTTCACTTACAATGTCCTGTAGTATTTCAAATGCTCAGGTAGTTGTTGACTCTGACGGTAAAGTTGGACTCCATAGTTCAACTATTGCATCTGGTTCTGATGTCTTTATACTTGGCAATACAAGAATTCAAAATAGTCAGGGTGGTTACATTTATATTAGTGATTTCTATGGTCCAAACATTCTTCCCGGATCTGCTACTACAGGAAGTGTAGGACAATCTTCATACCCTTTTAACGAAATGTATGCGTACCATATGAGAGGATACTATCTTTATACTCAATATTCTTCATTACATGCTTCTGACCAAAGGATAAAAGAAAATTTCAGGGGAATTGACAATCCACTAAATAAAATATTGCAGTTAAACGGCAGAAAATATGATTATATCCCGGACAAATTCGATACTGTTGGTACTGAAATTGAAAAACAAAAAAAAGAAGAACTCAAAAAAAACAAACTAGGTTTTATCGCTCAGGAAATAAAAGAAATAATACCTGAAGCAGTAGTATTTGAAAAAGAAGAAGATCGTTATTACATTGATTATGATGCAATAATACCTGTCATAGTTGAAGCAATGAAAGAGCAGCAGGCAAAAATTGAATTACTTGAAGATGAAATTGAGGCTCTGAATAACAAATCAAATGAAAAATCTGCTTCAATTACTAATTATACCCCTGAAGGTATTGCTGCTTCCAATACACCTTCACTTGGGCAGAATGTACCAAACCCATTCAATGTTTCTACCCGAATTGACATTTACCTTCCAAATACAGTCACATCTGCAAAGCTTTATATATACAACATGCAGGGCAGTCAGGTTAAATCTTTCAACATAAATGAAAGGGGCAACACATCAATAACAATAGAAGGAAATTCTCTTGATGCTGGAATGTATCTTTATACTCTCATTACCGATGGCAGGGAGGTTGACACAAAGAAGATGATACTAACAAAGTAAGGAGGGCTGAACAATGAAAAGGTTCAAAATACTTATATTGTTTTGGGTATTATCAGTTGGGGGCTTGTATTCACAACCATTATATGACCAAAACTGGAATACTACAACGCTTCATTTTTCTGATAATTTCAATCCTCCTCGGTCAAACTGGAGCTTCAATCACTGGATGGATAGTCTTCAGGATAATAAATGGAAAGCACATTTAAACGGAGATGTCACACATGGTACATCCGAAAGACAAGTATATCAAAAAGAAAATGCAATTTT
>JAGODU010000400.1 GCA_017998095.1 Prolixibacteraceae bacterium
GACCTTTGCTGCAATTAATCTTGCCTCTGTGTACAGCCTTCTTAATAGGAATACAATCCTGGTTGGATTTGATTTACGGAAGCCAAGGATATTCCAGGACTTCGGTCTGTCAAATGAGAAAGGTGTTTCCACCTGGTTGATTGGGCAGGACAAGATTCAGGATATAATTCAGACTACCAGATTCGAAAATCTTTCAGTAATTTCTGCAGGTCCTATCCCACCCAACCCCTCGGAACTGACTGCACTTGGGAAAACGGAAGAACTATTCAGCTATCTCAGGGAGAGATATGATTACATAATTGTAGACACTTCTCCAATCGGATTAGTGTCCGATACATATCATCTCGCTTCTATGGCAGATACTGTGCTTCTTGTTGTCAGACCGGGCAAGACACTTAAGGAATTGTTCGACAGAACTCTTATGGAAATGAGGTCGAGCGACACCAAGGGAGTTGGCTTGCTGGTTAATGATATTCAAAGCGGGAGCGGACACTATGGTTATGGTGAGAAATTCGGATATACAACAGATAAGGGCAGATTAAAAAAGCGCCTCCTTAGGAAGACGCTCTTAAAACGTAATTAACTCAAGTTTCGCAGTTCTTTAAAATGTTGAAAACCAAATAGAAATTGTTAAAAAATGCAGCATGATTTGTAAGTTAATATACTGTTTTTGAGTATATTAACAATGTCTTCCAAAACATACAACCATGCTGCAGAGTAAAGATATTAATAAAATTTCGGAATTAAAAAACGGTTTTACCCATATGTGGCTTGAACCGGATTATATCTTAGGTTCTTTGAAATGTTTTTCATTTTCGGGTTTGTGCAAATGCCTGGATCCTTTTAAGATGAGAGGATATAGTTTTGAAGCTATATTCTCAATACTTATTTCGGCTGGATTTATTGGTGCAAGTACTGTTAATTCCATGTTGAACAGCTATATAGGGCAACATATAGAAGCCCGCAAGGATACGTTTTACCGACTGAAGAATAATCCATCTATATGCTGGCGACTGGTATTATGGCTATTTGCAACGAAGTTCAGGAAAACAGTCGAAGAATTTGGAGAAAAGAGCGGTTCCGTTAAATGTATTGTTTTTGATGATACTCTTCTGGCCAAAACAGGACGGTGTATAGAAAGGGTATCAAGAGTATGGGACCATGTCACTGGTAGGTTTATCCTTGGGTTTAAAATGTTGTTGATGGGATATTGGGATGGCACTTCTTTTATTCCGGTTGATTTTTCTCTGCACAGGGAAAAGGGCAGGAACAAAGAAAAGCCCTTTGGTCTGAAGAAAAAAGAACTTAAAAGGCAGTACAGAAAAAAACGCTCTGTCGATACACATTCGTATGAACGGTCAAAAGAAGCAGATATGAGTAAAATTGATAGTGCTCTGAAAATGTTTTCACGTGCCATTGCACAGGGTTTTAAGGTAGATTACCTCTTGATGGACAGCTGGTTTACATGTGAAGCATTTATTGATGCAGTGTTGAATGTAAAGCACCAGGTAACGCATTTAATTGGAATGTACAAAACTCCCAAGACAAAATTTGAATATATGGGAGGTTCTTTCACATACAGTCAGATCCGCAACCTGCTTGGCAGAGCAAAGAGATGCAGAAAACTGGGGTTCTATTACAACGAGGCCATTGTCGGGTTCAGAGGTAAGCAGATAAAACTGTTCTTCAGCAAACAAGGTAAAAACGGTAAATGGAAAGTGTTCATCACCACCAATGTAAGTTTGAGTTTTATCAAAATGATTGAGATTTATCAGATCAGATGGTCTATTGAGGTATTTTTTAAAGAGGCACGTCAGCTGCTGGGAATGGGCAGTTGTCAGTCAAATGATTTTGATGCACAGATAGCAGATACCACGATAACCATGATACAGCATATACTGTTGACATTGAGATATCGTTTTGACCATTATGAATCAATGGGGGCATTATTTGCCGGAATAAAGGAAGGTATAATAAGTCACAGACTTAATGAAAGAATATGGGGCCTTTTCGTAGAATTGTTGAAATTGATAGAGACTGTATTTATTGAAATAGATGAAGAGCAACTCCTGGAAAGAATAATAAATGACGAGAAGACTTATGAGAAATTGGCAATCATCCTTGATCCAGCAAACAAAAAACTGGCCGCATAGCAGAAAGTCAGAAAATGGAAACTTTAGTAAATTGATTATCAATTATATGATAAAAACATACAAGCATATAAACGATTAAGTATGTATGTATTATAAACAAGTGCGAAACTTAAGTCAATTAAAGAAGACCATTCTGTTCTACAAAGAAAGAGGAGGTTTTTCTACTTTCTATAACGATTTAAAGACCAAGGGCATCCCAAAAGAGTTCAATCTAGACTTCTTAGAATTGACACATAGATTGCATAACACTATTACGAGGATGCCTATGAAACACATAGGCTATTCTGTCTATAATACTCACTATTCAATTTTCAATTTTCAATCACCAAAACCCCGACCAAGACCCACTTCATTACTTGATCTACAAT
>JAGODU010000011.1 GCA_017998095.1 Prolixibacteraceae bacterium
CCATTATTAGCTGCTGAAGAAATAATTACTACTGATATTGTTGAAATTTTATCCCCTGATTGTTTTAAATTCCTGGGGAGGGATAATAATATTATAAACTCCGGGGGAATCAAGATAGTTCCTGAAAAGCTTGAAGACGAAATAAAAGAATTCATCCATGGTGATTATATAATTTCTGCTATTCATGATGATTTACTGGGTGAAAAAATAGTTCTGGTCATTGAAGGCATGAAAGAAGATATTGATGTAGATGATCTTATTGGAAAAATCAAATTAAAAGCAGGCAGTAAAATATGCCCTAAAGAAATTGTCTTCCTTCCTGAGTTTCCAAGGAATATCCACATGAAAATATCCAGAAAAAGTATTTCAAAAATTATAAATAAAGATAGAAATCCTGAACTAAAAGGGTAAACTCAGGTGTATATTCATGATGAACTTCGGTTTCAATTGAAATTTCTTTTTCTTCTGCTATTTCAGCTTCACGTTTAAATTCCAATAATATCCGGCTAACCGGTTTTGATGGCTTTGGCTTAATTCTCATAAGTCTGCTTACAAATAATCTGTTGTCAGCAGCAAATGATCTTATTTCTCTTTCCGTTTCTATCGGGATAATTATACTGAGGTGTCCGTCTTTGTTTAAAATTGAGTTTGCTCCTTCAATAAGAACATTAAAAGGAAGTAATCCGGAATGTCTTGCAAGTAAACGGCTGTAATCACCCGGTTTTGTTTTTTGATTGAAATATGGAGGATTACACACTATGCAATCAAATTTTCTGAAATTGTATTTTAAAAAATCCTGGAATGAAGAATGTTCAACACTAAGCCTGTCTTTCCAGGGAGATGTTTGAAAATTGTTTTTGCAATCGGAATATGCACTTTCATCAATTTCTATTGCAGATATTAATGCATTGGTCCTTTGGGCCATCATCAGTGAAATTACCCCGGTACCTGCTCCAATATCCAAAACGGAATATACTTTCTTTGCCGATGCCCACGCTCCTAAAAGTACTCCGTCAGTGCCAACTTTCATGGCACTATTATGTTGCAGGACTTCAAATTGTTTGAATTTAAAATAATTGTTGTGAGTCATTTCAGATCTTTATTAACTCCTAAACCAAAAAGTGCAAAATCATATTTAACCGGATCATCCTTATCGAAATACCGGAGACGTTGAGTTATCTCCTCCACTGCCTGCCAGTCGTTTTGTTTTCTTTGCAGTAATCCAAGAATTCTGGATACATTGCCCGAATGTACATCCAGAGGTAGCATCAAGGCTGAAGCAGGTATTTCATTCCAAAGACCAAAGTCAACACCATGATGATCCTTCCTGACCATCCAGCGTAAAAAGATGTATATATGGATAATTATGGAGGTAAGTTGAGCCATTAATTTTATTATTTTTAGCAAGTTAATAAAAAAATATGGAATTTGATTTAAAAGAATTTCTTGATGAAAAGGTAGTGCAATATAATACTCCTGATTTTATTGAACTTGACCCTATCCAAATACCACACATGTATTCTTTGAAAGAAGATATTGAGATATCTGGATTTTTGGCTGCAACAATAGCCTGGGGTAATCGCAAGATAATAGTTCGTAATGCAAAACATATGATGGAACTATTGGGTAATTCACCTTATGATTTTGTCCTTAATCATAAGGATGAACATCTAAAAAAGTTAGATGGTTTTGTTCATCGCACTTTTAATTCTACCGACCTTATCACATTTATTGAAGCATTAAAACATATATACCAAAAGCAAAATGGATTAGAAGACATTTTCAATAAGAACAAAACTTCTGATTCTCTTCAACCTGCCATTCATAAGCTAAAAGAAGAATTCTTTTCAATACCACATTTGTCACGTACGAAGAAACACGTAGCGGATCCAATGAAAGGTTCGGCAGCTAAAAAAATAAACATGTTTTTAAGATGGATGATTAGAAAAGATAATGCGGGTGTAGATTTCGGTATCTGGGAAAAAATTTCACCTTCGATATTATCTTGTCCGCTTGATGTTCATTCTGGTAACGTTGCTCGTAACCTTGGAATTCTTAAACGAAAACAAGACGATGCAAAAGCGGTAAAAGAATTAGATATAGTTTTACGAAAATTGGATTCTAATGACCCAGTGAAATATGATTTTGCCTTATTCGGATTAGGAATATTTGATAAATTCTGATGATTCTTCAACAAATCAAAAATTGATTTTGAAAATTGAAATATCACTTTTAACTGAGTGTTTCAATAGCGCTATATTCATGTATTAACGATGAATATCCTTTCATCTAGAATTATAAATGACGAGTACAAAATGGTAACACTTAGTGACAAAGAAATTGAATTAAATAGTTTTGATGCTTTTAAAGTCTCATTTTTTCTTTAAATTAGAAGAGTGAATGAAGTTTTAATGTTTAATACATATTCAATATGTATGTAATTTCAGTTGTTAGGAGATGACCAAGCATTCTAGAACGCTATTTCTTCTTAATTTCGATTCAGAAAGATTTGATATCATATACAAATCATTCTCATTGTTTTATGGCTCGAAATTTTGTATTTCAAATTTAACTAGTCCGGATGGAATCTCTGAATTAGATTCAAATCAATACAATGCAATTTTAGTATATATTGAAAAAGATCAATTGTCCACTAGAAAATTGTTATGGCTGCTTAAAAATCGTTTTCCTCAATTACCCCTTATTTTATGTTCTGATGATAAAACGTTTGCACAACTGGCTTGGCATATTGATGCTATATATTTTCTTCTATTCCCGATATCCCGTCAGAGTTTGGCAAATATGATTAGCAGGATTGACCGTTCATATAAGATTGAACCCCCTAAGTTAAAGTTTAACCATTTATCTGGTTTTTATTTAATTAATTATGATGAAATTTGTTATTGTAAAAGCGATGGAAACTATACTGATATAGTATTAAGTAACAATAATACAATAATGGTTTCAAAAAAGATAAAGGATGTTGCACAAAAAATAGCGGTCTTTCCTCATATAATTAGAATTGGCAAGTCGTATATGATTAATCTTGAAAAAGTAAGTCGTATTGATGAGTCATACATTTTTTTAAGAGGGGATGAGAAAACAATAAAGCTTAAGTTGTCAGCAGTTTATTTGAGACGAATTAAAGAAATAATGCTTTGGTATTCAGTTTAAAATTTGGGGAATAATGAATTTTTCTTTATTCATTTCATACAATCAAAACAGTATTTCATTAATTCGATTTGTTGCATGAAGTTTTTATTTTTATTTTTATTTGGGTATTACTATTTGCGATAAGCTCAAAATGAGAGGTTTAATATTTTCATAATTTATATAAAAAATGACAAAGAAAATATTAGGAAGGGATCCATTATGTGAATATGTAATTCTTGATCCACAAAACAGGGTGTCCCGGAAGCATGCAGAGGTTTATTTCGATAATAATGAGTTTTTTATCAAAGATTTAAATAGTACAAATGGTACCTACATCAATGGGAAAAAAATTTCTCCTCAGCAGGTTTTTAAGGTTAATCGAAACGATAAAGTCACATTATCAGTAGACTATCTTTTGGATTTTTCAAAAATATTTATTCCAAGTGATGATCCTACCTGCTATATGGAGAATGGCTCATCTGATAAAACAATTATTCTAAACAAAGAAAATGTAATTTATAAGGAAAAAGATCGAACTGTAGTTTTCGATAGGGATAAAACCCAAATAGGTGACATTTCACAAATCGATAAAACCCCCTTTATTACAATTGGTAGGAGTGATGACAATAAAATTGTTATCTCAAATAGTAAAATATCTCGATTCCATTGCCAGTTACGCCTGTTAACACCAGTTATGATCGAAATTGAAGATTTAGGTTCAACAAATGGTACTTATGGCGACGATGAAAGATTAAAGCCAAATTTGAAATATAAATACTCCTCTTCAGTTAAAATAAGGCTTGGTAAAGAATATCTTATTAATCTCTCAGAAATTTTACCGGGAATACAGATTATTAAAAAAGTGCCACAGCCGGTTTCCAGTCAACCTGACAAATTAATCAATAAACCTCAGGAGCCACAAAACCAGATAAAACCAATAACTCCGATGGAAAAAAAGGCATTCGAAGAATTAGAAGCTGTATGGAAGGAATATATTACCAGGCAAAATGAAGCAAACAACGCAGCCATGGGATATAGTATTGGTGGTTCTGCATTAGGATTGGCTGCATACGCTGTTTTTGGAACGGCTCTTACAGCTGCTACTGGTGGCTTGGGTGGCATATTACTGATGACAGGTGGTGGTGTTCTTGGGCGATACCTCGGACAACAAAAATCAAATGAAATCAGAAATGATCTGACCTTTGAAGAAGCTTTTCTTCAAACATATGCATGTCCACGTTGTCAGGAGTCTTTCCAGAAAAAGCCTTGGATAACCATACGTGAATGTTATAGATGCAAACTAAAATTTAGATAACTTATGAAATTCTTCAAATGCGGGCGTTGTCATGCCCCCTATAAAATTGACGAAACAAAAATTACAAGAACGATGGTTGAGGTCACTTGTGCGAAATGTAATGCTAAAAATATTTTACGTTTTGGACCAGTATTGATTGCCCAAAGTAAAGAGAAAGTGCAGCAATTTTGTCTGAAAGAAGGCATTAATTCAATTGGTCGTAAGGCTCAGAATTCAGAATCCGAGTTTCTGATAGAGGACCAATATGTTAGCAGAAAACATGCTGTAATCCACATCGAGGTGAAAGACAAAAAGCTATTTTATAGCATAGAGGATAAGGGCAGTCTGAATGGTACGTTCAATAAAAACAAGGTGAAATTAAAACCTGGTTTGAAATATCCGTTCCTTCCTGATGATTATTACATTGTTGGGGTAACAAAACTTTCTTTAAAAACCATTTAAAAAATTATCATGGAAACAAAGAATCAAAATAATAATGGTCAAAATCCGGATAATGAGAAAACAGTATACAGTTCTCAGGTTAATTCGGAAAAAACAACAATCTCAAACGAAAAGGATAAAACAAAAGTTGAAGATTTTTCTCAAGATGTAAATCAGGAAAACGTTACTCCTAAATCAGAAAAAGAGGATAATACACAAGGTACTGACAATCTTAGGGATTTAAAAAATAAAAAAGAAGGAGAAAAAGTTTCTATTGGTGCATTTGCTGCTGGAATGGCAGGTGCTGCCGCAGCAGGTGTAGCAGCTGGTACAGTATTTTCAGAAGAAATTACTGATTTTGTTGATGGTATTTTCACTGATGAGAATGGAGATAATGGTGACCCTATTCCTGAGGTTCAGGGTTCTCCTGTTTCATCACCTGAAGGCACAACTACGCCAGTAGGAGAAGGGGCTACTATGGCACCACCTGTAGTTAATAATCCTGCAACTGAACCAATAGCGGGAGAATTACAGACAGATGAAGGATCATCGTTACATTTTTCTATAAATGATGGCGAAGGGAATGCATTCAATGTAACAGTTCACGATATAAATGAAGATGGCATAGTGGATGGATTGGAAGCGGATGTACAATTGGTTGATGGATCATCAATAAGTTATACCCAGTTTGGCGATTCATTAAATCCAATATTTACAGAACCCCTCGATATCGCTTCACCCGAAGATTATATCGGCCTCTTCCAAGAGGCAGTTCAGGTTGAACCAATTCTTGAACCAATTGATAATACAGTTGAAAACACTTATCAGATACAACCAGGAGATACGCTAAGTGAAATTGCTGAGGCGAATCATACAACCGTTGAACATTTGATGGAACTTAATCCTGATATTTCAGATCCCGATTTAATTTATGCCTACCACAGTATAAACCTGCCCGGAAGTGAAAGCCAAATCATTGAGCAATACGTTGCAGAACCCCTTAATGATGAGGTTATTCCACCCTTGGTTGACAACAATACACCAGAGCTTGGTTTTGGTCCTGTCGACTGGGCATCCTTTAACGATGAACCTGCAACCTACGAAGATTCAGAGTACGGGCATGAATTGGAGCAAATAGACTTTCAGGATTATACAACTCCCGAAAGTTATTTTGGTGATGGGTTCAATGCTTTGAATAACGATACAATTTCAGCTGAATTTTGTTAAACAATCATTATGATTAAAATAATTCATCAGGGATATATTTCCGAATTAGGTAAACGTGCAAATAACGAAGACAACTACGGATACAATGAAGGGTCTACTTATGTGGTTTGCGATGGTGTGGGAGGCTCCGAAAAGGGAGAAGTTGCATCCGATATTACTGTTCGCTGTTTTATCGAATTCTTCAAAGTCAATCCCAATGCCGATGCCAATGAGGTACTGAAAATAGCAGAGGCTAAATTGTCCGGTATGATAAATCAAAATCCCGAAACCGTGGGTATGGCCACCACATTAACCCTTTCGCAGGTCAGGGAAAATGGTATTTATGTGGTTTGGTGTGGTGATAGCCGGGTTTATCAGTTTCGTGATGGTCAAATTCTATTTCAAACTATCGATCACAGTTGGGTAAACGAAGCCGTGAAAGCTGGAATTATTACTTCCGAGGAAGCCATCAACCATCCCAAATCGAATGTGATAACTCGAGCTATTCAGGGAACAATCAAACCTACACAAGTTGATACTGTTTTCTTAACCGATATCAAAAAAGGAGATTTTTTTCTTCATTGTTCCGATGGGGTACTTGAATCATGGACTGATGATGATCTAATTGCGCTTTTTTCAACAGAAAAGGAACCAACAAAAATATTGGAGAAAATTAAAGCTGAGTGCGAAATTAATTCAAGGGATAATTTTACTGCAATTGTTTATCGAATCGAGGAGACTGATATAGTAAATTCTCCAAAACCGGTTGAAGCTATCTCTCTTGAAACAGAAGAACTAATAACACATTCCAGCTCATCAAAGGGCAAATTTTCAAAGATGAAAGAGATTTCAAAAGTTAAAATTCCCTTATGGTTCTTTTTGGTCATCTTGATTCCACTGTTTATATTCGGATACCTAAAGAATAAGCACACAAATATTTCCAAGATAGGAGTTGATAATCCTGAAAATGCAGCACAAACTATAACCAATCCAGTTCAACAACCTGTGGTAATTAAACATGATTCTGTAAATTTAAAGGATTCTGTTAAGAATATACAAAGCAATCATTCTGATCAGGTTAAACCGACTGTTGATCTGAATAAACAGGAGAAAATGAAATGAAGAAAGCTGGTGAGACTGAAATCAAAAATATAAAAGAGAAATAAAATCATAGAAAAACTTAAAACATGATAGGACAAACATTACAGAACTATACATTTAGGAGTGTGCTTGGCCAAGGAGGAATGGCCACAGTTTACCTTGCAGAAAATAATAAGTTCAACACCCATGTTGCAATCAAGGTATTGAACAAAGAATTCGTACATAACGATAACATTCGTAAAAGGTTCTTATCAGAGGCACGAAACCTTTTCAAAATGAGCCATCCCAATATTGTACGAGTAACTGATTTAATTGAAGAAGACGAGACTGTTGCCTTTGTAATGGAGTATATTAAAGGGCAAACGCTAAAAGATTATCTGGCAGATAATGGAAAACTCACAGAAAAAGAAATTACAAATCTGTTTTCTCAAATGCTCGATGCTGTGAGTTATATTCATGAACAAGATTTGGTTCACCGCGACATCAAACCCTCCAACTTTATGCTCTCTAATAAGGGGGTTATTAAACTAATGGATTTTGGAATTGCTAAAAACCTCGATCCCAATTCTGCCGAACATACTATTACCACTACCACTCAAACTATGGGCACACCCATGTATATGAGCCCTGAACAGATAAAAAGCACAAAGAATGTCACATCACAATCGGATATCTACAGTTTAGGAGTAGTATTATGGCAAATGGTAACTGGTGAAAAACCATATAATATTGCCACAACATCAACCTTTGAAATTCAAACCAAGATTGTCAATGAAGCTTTGCCTTTAACAGGAACCAAGTGGGATAAACTAATTCAGCAGTGTACTCAAAAAGAAACATCAGCTCGTTATAAATCTATTGCAGAAATCAAAAAGAATCTGGCAATAATTGATTCAAAGGAATCAATAAAAGAGTCTAAAGCAGAAACAACTATATTTGAGGATTCAATACATAACGAAAAACCCAAAACAGAGTCTACTGTTATTGAAGAGAAAGTACAAAACGGAAAACCTCCCGGGTGGGTTTCGTATCCTGATTATTTTCCAGAGAATGAGAATCAATCAAACAATACAAACAAAAATGATTTATTAACTGAAGGAATAAAAGAAAGATCACCTAAAAGGAGAGGAATTTTTCTTGGAATTTCATTAGTTCTGATTATCTTAATTGCTTTAATTATTAATACAAGTAACAATAAGCAGAATAACAATATTTCAGGTTCTTATTCAAACAAAGAAGAAGTATATCTAGAAGATTTTAATAGTTTCTTCTCAAAATTTCAATTAGAACCAGAGTTTCAAATAAGTAGGATAATATTTCCTTTGAAAAAAGTTAGTAATTCTACAAAAATCTCAACATATATTAAAAAAAAGGATTGGACCTACAGTCGTTTACGTTTTTATTGGGATGAATCAGATAATAATCTCGTTAAGAGATATATTAATATTAGTGACGATCAAACTGTCATTAGTGATAAAAGAGTTGATAATAGTGATGTCATACAATACTATTTTGAAAGAATCGATGGACTTTGGTATTTTAGTTCGCAAAGTGAATTTCTATATTAATTACTTTTTTTAGAAAGGAAGTTGGATTGATTGGAAAAACAACTAAATAAAGTAATTGCTATATTAATAAATAAATAGTAACGCAATGAAGAAATTATTCTTTTTTATATTATCAATAATTTCTACAGGAATTATTCCAAATATATCAATAGCACAATGCATTAGTGGTAATTGTGCAAACGGTTCCGGCGAAAAAATATACACTGATAAAAGCCGCTTTGTGGGTACCTTCGAGGAAGGAGCAAAAAAAACGGGGACCTATTATTATCCAAATGGTGATATATATAAAGGAAGTTTTGAAAACAATCAGAGAACAGGTTTCGCCCAGTATTCCTATAAAAATGGAGAACAATTCACGGGTAACTATTTGAATGACCAAAAAGAGTTTGGAAAATTCATCTTTATAAATGGGGAAGTTTATACAGGTACGTTAAAAAACAATAAACCTGATGGTTTTGGAACCCTTGTTTTTCCTAATGGAAAGGAATGGGAAGGAAACTGGGAAGGTGGACGCAGAACTTGGGGAATAGACATTGGAACCGATTCCCTGGTAGAATCAATTCAAAATCCATCAAAAACGAATGAACCCAGAGGTTCTAAAGATATATCCAAAATAGTAGCCCCTAGGATTTATGCAGTGATTGTAGGTATTTCAGATTATGAAGGAATATATTCTGACCTGAATTATTGCGACGATGATGCCAAACTTTTTTACAACCATCTGAAACAAGCATTGCCTAATGAGATGACAGGAGGAAAAACAATTTTACTACTTGATAAAAATGCTACCTGTCAGAACATTTCGGTAGCATTGCAACAGGTATTTTCGCAATCGACCGAAAACGATTTTATTATATTTTATTTTTCAGGACATGGGAGTCCGGGCAATTTTTGCCCAACCGATTACAGTAATCAATTGCTATCGCACGAAGTTGTGAAAAATTATTTTAAGAAATCAAAAGCTCGCTATAGGTTGTGTGTCGCCGATGCATGTTTCTCTGGAAGTATTGGCTCAACAATCAATACCTATTCTATCCCGGCTGCAACCAGCCAACTTAATGATGCCCGATTGGCCGTAATTATGTCGTCAAGAACCAATCAAACATCAGCCGAGAACCCTGAATTGCAGCAAGGTGTTTTCAGTTATTACTTTATCAGTGGATTAAAAGGGAAAGCAGATCTGAACCACGACAATTACGTTACGATGGGCGAACTTTTTGTATATACAAAACAGGCTGTTGAAAAAAAATCGAATAGCAAACAAGTTCCAGTGATATACGGTAAAAATCTGGATAAAATACCTTTAACAAAAATCAAACGATAACTGTGAATGACTTTAAAATAAAACGATTAGCTTTAGAAAAATTCTGATATGACTAAAGAAAAATTACTAAATGAAAATATATCGTCCGAAGAACCTGATTGGATTGAAATAGATGTAAATGACGGTACCATCATCAATAGTCTGGATTCGGACTTAAATGACGATGATATGGTTGAAGCTATTTTGATTGATGATAATGGTATTGAAATTCCAGAGACAAGTAATATACTTTTAGGAGATGAGTTGGAGATTGGGGATTTAATCATCGATGAATCAGAAGGCTGGAATTTATAATCGCTAAATACAATAAATGAAAATACAGGAAATTTGGAAAATCACCATTTTGGAATAAATGATAGTGTGTTAGATAATTTTGAGAATTTCTAATTATACCAAACAAAAAAATTAAATTAATTATGAAAAAGAATACTGGCAAATATCGTCTTTGTAGACAAAAAATTGGAGTAGGCAAGACTAGAGAAATTTTAGTTGAATCCAAGAATAGAAAAGGAGTAATGACAAAGTTGAATGAATTTTCTACTGATGGAGAATGGGATTATTATTGTGAGGAAGAAGTTATTTATCAGAATACATTTCGTGATGCAAATGGCAATGTCATAGACTCAAGTCCTTCTTGGATAAGAATCCAAAGTCAATAATGTACTTAATCTTTTTTATTTTTCAATTAAGGTAATTTTTCAAAATCAACAAATGCAAAACAAGACCATCAACGGATACACTCTCCTTCGAAAGCTTGGAGAAGGCGGCATGGCCGAAGTCTGGTATGCTGAAAATGATATCGAAAAACAAGCTGCCATAAAGATTTTAAGAAAAGACTTATCATTTAATGATGATGTAGTTACCCGTTTTAAAAACGAGGCCAAAGTAATGGTGAAACTCAATCACCCATTTATACGGCAGGTATATGATTATGCGACAATCGATAATCGTCCTTGCATCATCATGGAATACCTTGAAGGTAACGATCTCTCTTATCGTTTAAAGCAAGGTGAACGTTTCAATCATGATCAGCTTGTAAAATGGTGGAATCAGATGGTTGAAGCTCTTCAATACACCCATGCCAAAGAAATTATACATCGTGACATTAAACCCTCCAACATTTTTATTACAACCAACGGAAACGTAAAACTGCTCGACTTTGGTATTGCTAAAATAAAGGACAGCATCACAGTTACCCAAACCGGTACCCGTATGGGAACGCTCATGTACATGAGCCCGGAACAAATCAAAGACAGCAAACATCTCGATTATCGAACCGACCTATATTCTTTGGCAGTAACCTTTTATCACTTGATCACTGGCACTGCTCCATATGATAATACATCGAGTTCGCAATTTGAGATACAGACAAAAATTGTTACTGAACCACTCAATCTTAAAGTGTTGCCAAAAGATTGGAAGTTGCTTCTATCAAATTACCTTGATAAAGAACCATCAAGGCGCTCCACTCTTAAATCATTTTCTGAAGAAAGCACGATTATTGAAAACGAAAAATCGATAGCAGATCAACAGGATAAAAAAATATTTGAAAAAGACAAAACAGATTATAAAAAGACTTCTTCACCACCAATAACACTGTCAGATAAAAAAGCCAGGAAGAAAAAATCATTGCTTCCGATTTGGATTGGCATAGGAATTATAGCTTTAATTATCTCATTTGTTGTATTTAACTCAAATGAACGTCTAATTGGATTAGGTGAAAATGGTCTAAATAACCGATCTATATGTAACGACCTAAAAGATAAGAATCTTCATGGCAACGTCAAATCTATTCATGATTATTGCTATGAAGCTGACAAAATAAATGGTGAAATTATCACAGGAAAATTGGAATCCAAGGAATTAACGATTTTTGACAGAGATGGGAATATTATTGAAGTTAATAGTTCTTATTGGGAATCGTACCGAAATGAGAATAAATATGATTCTAAAGGGAATAAAATTGAAAGTATCAAATATGATTCAGACGGAAGTATAAACTACATAGTGACATATATTTATGATGAATATGGAAATATGATTGAATATTCAGGAAAATACCCAGATGGGAAATTATTCATGAGAGAGATCTCAAGATACAACAAAGATGGATTCAAAATTGAAGAAACTTTTTTTTTCGAAACCAAAATAGTTAGTAATGATTCGTATAGATATGATGATAAAGGAAATATGATCGAAAGTATCAGTTACGAGTCGGATGGAAAAATTTCTGGCAAATTCTTGTATAAAAGTGACGAACATGGAAATCTGATTGAATCAATACATTATGATTCTAATGGAATCATTGATATAAACTGTGGTTGGGAATATAAGTACGATAAAAGAGGTAATTGGATTAATCAGATTAGATATGATGATAATAATCCAACTTCTATTACTGAAAGAGTTATTGAATATTTTGATTAGTATTTTTATTTCCTCCAAATCTTGAAAAATACCATTTACTTTTTGTGCTATTAATAGTATTATTTATCAATAATACATGAATATAAAAATGAGGAGTATAAATGTTTATAAAATTTTTGTATTGTTGTGAGACCAATTTTGCATTCGTTTACAGCTCACAATATTTTTAAAAAATATTGTGAAGAACATTGTTTTACACAATTCTCGAGTAATTAAAATATACTAAAATAAATATGGAAAAAATGAATCAAAGCATTGCAGAACTAACAAATAAATTGGAAGACTGTAAACATTTTATCGAGATTTGGAACCAAGAAATTGAACGAGGAACCTTAATCCCACACAATTTACAACAAGCTCAAATTGATGCTATTGCCGAAATTGGAAGAAACACGATAAATCAAATTAACCATCTTAAAGAATTACTGGGTAAAATCTGAAAAATATGGATTTTGATAAACTAAAAAAGTTGATTTTAGATGCTGATACTAACGGTACTTTGATAACTAGTAAGCACGATCCGGATAAAGCAAATACGATATTTTCTTCTTTTCGAACAGTTGTTAGCAAGCAAGTGGCTGATAACTTGATTCATTTCATTAACGAAGAAAAATATTCCATTAAAGAATATCACAATACTAACTATCCTTTGTCTCCATTGTATTACACAATAACGCCATATCTGGATTCTCAATATTCAATTGCATCATCTGGAATAACAGGGAATTATCCTACATCAGCTCTGGATACTTTAGTGATAGTTTCAGGAGGAACTGCTGGAATACACATGTATGGTAATTCATCAAGTGATATACAAAACAAAGTCTCGAGCGGAAAGCTTATAAACGAACGTATTTTAAAAGAATAGTTGTTGAAAATAATCATATTTGAATTTGTGGTCAATCAGAAATATTTGCAATATCACACCACAAAATATTACATTTGTAGTGCAATATTACAAACACAATGAACGAGCAACTGGAAAATCTTTTTAAGGAACACAACGGTTACCTGTCAGCAAACCAGCTCAGGGGTTCATCGGTGCGCTATCACTTGAACAAGATGATAGCTTCCGGTGAAGTACAGAAAGTGCGTCATGGTTTGTATTTTCACCTTGCATATCAGCAATTTGACGAAAGAACATTGGTTGCCGAAATGATTCCAAACGGGGTATTTTGTCTCTTTACTGCCTGGCAATATTTTCACTTGTCCACAACAGTATCGCATCAGTACCATATAGCTATTCATCGGAATACTAAAATTAATCTTCCTGAATATCCTCCGATTTCACTATATTATTGGAGCGATAAAGTATATACCATTGGCATTACAGAAATACAAATAGCAGGTAAGGCGGTGAAATGTTATAACAAAGAACGTTCAGTATGCGATGCTGTAAAATTCCGTAATAAAGTGGGTGAAGAAATCATGCAGGAAGTTCTTAAAGCTTACATGAAAACTTTAGATAAAAACATGGATCGTTTGCTGGAGTATGCAAAAATGCTTAGAATTGAAAAAATAATTCTGCCCTATTTGAAAGCATTGATATGAGTTCATCAGTATCCATACGAGCCAGACTCAATAACATTGCCCGCAAAGAGAATATCTCTTTTCAGGTTATCATTGTCCGCTATATACACGAGCGATTGCTTTATCGTTTGTCTGTTTCACCCTATGTAAACCAATTCTTACTTAAAGGAGGTAACTTCATTTATGCCATTCATGGTTTGTCTTCACGACCAACAACCGATATCGATTTCTTAGGAAAAGAATTATCGAACGACATCGATCTTATCAAAACCATTTTTGCTGAGATTGGAAATATCCAATGTCTGGATACGGTTTGGTTTGACACACAAAACATACTGACTGAACCTATTGCCGAACAGAATCAATATAATGGGGTTCGTTTAAAGATAAATGCAGGGTTTGATACGGTTGAGCAACAAATCCAAATTGATGTAGGTTTTGGCGATAAGGTTACTCCCAACCCAATTAAACTTCAATATCCTGTTTTATTGGAAGAAGTTCCAACACCGAACCTTTTTGCATATACTCCGGAAACAGTAATTGCTGAGAAATTCCAGGCAATGATAGCTTTATCGGGTATTAACAGCCGAATGAAAGACTTTTACGATGTCTATCATTTATTGCAAACCATCGAAATAAGCGAAGACAATTTAAATCAGGCAATTGAAATAACCTTTAAAAATCGAAATACCATTCTGAACAGAGATCATTCTATTTTCACAGAGGACTTTAGAAATGATCCTAATCGGTTAACGATGTGGAAGGCATATTTGAAAAAAATAAAAAAGCCCAACGAAATCACTTTTCAGGAAGTAATGCAAACAATAAAGGATCGATTAATGCCCCTTTTGAAATAATTATAATACTACTTTTTCCTACTGTTTTTTTCCCTTTGAGATAATGCACTTCCAGCAACTGATTTACTTGCTTTACCGGCACGTCCATCTCTTAGTATTTTTGATGCAGTAGATGCAACTTTTCTACTTGTGACCTTTTTTGCCATAATGAGAATATGTTAATACATTTTATTCATACTTTTAAAAATAATTTAAATGTAAACAATTTTTTGAAAATTATCTCCGAATTTGTTTATACACTATCCTGTTGCTTTCATACACTAGATTAGTTTCTTTTCATACATGGTATTACTTTTAATTGAAATTAAAAATAAACCAACGATCATGATGAATTACTTGCCTTTGCTGCTTTTACTAGTTTCTAATAGCTTATTAATACAAAATCAGGCTAAGGAATCTACTTATTCTCTGGTAACTATACACAAATAGTATGGAGATCAACTACCGAAGTAGGCATGGGCATTGCCTATTTTGGAAATGGAGAGGTAGTCATTTTGGCAAACTATAATCCGGGAGGTAATATTATCGGACAAAAACCATATTGAATGGATAATAAAAACATAATACAATTGATAAACTCAAAAAATAATCGGTTATGAAAATTAAAAATGTATCTATATTTCAATCCTTGTTAATAATCATGTTTCTATTATTTGGATGTGAAAAAAATGTAATAGATGACTACGAGATCGATCAATTAACAAGTAATAATGAGACTGTAGAAGATATTGAAGGTAATATTTATCAAACAGTTAAAATAGGTAATCAAATTTGGATGGCAGAAAATCTGAAATCAACTAAATTTAGAAATGGTGATCCTATCTCAACAACACCATTTGAAACCTGTGTTGCGTATGAAGAACAACCATTATATTATTGGTATTATCCTACAGAGTTTGATTTATATGAATGCACATTTTATACATGGAATGCAGTAAATGATGAAAGAGGACTGGCGCCCAAAGGTTGGCATATTCCAACAAAGGATGAATGGGCAGTAATGTTTAGTGAAATTAAAAATAATCCTGATGCATATGAACATGTCGCATATGGTTATAGATGCCATTTTGGTAAATATATAAAAGACTCACATGATATAACATATTGGTGGACTTCATCATCATATAATGATAAAGAAGCATATATAAGAGTAATAAATTTGGATAATACAGAAATGACATTGGCATCGGCGGGAAAAGGATATGGCTTCCCAATCATTTGTGTCAAGGATAAAATCGAATAATTATTTATCTGATTTTTTTATCGAAAAATAGTTATATAAAATCAGCATTTATTATCACTACCAATAAATCTCTCGCACAATGGGCACTAATGCTATGCGATGAGGTACTTGTAACGGCAATCCTCGATAGACTCTTGTTCCATTGTGAAGTTATAAATCTGTCAGAAAAAAGCTATAGAATGAAAAACCAAAAAACAATATTTAATCAAAATGATAAAAATTAACCTACATTTGAAAATAAAAAAGTTGTGCACTGTTGTTTCCATTTTTTGCGCATTTGTAATTTCTAATTACAGCTTTATGCCGATGAGGCCATATTGCACTGTAAAAGCCAGAAGCAAGCGGTTTACTTTCTTATAAATTTGAACCTGCTGATGCCGAAATGTGGTTTGTAACTACATCTATAAAAGACGAAAATAGCTTATTGCCGAGATCATCTCAGTAAAGAAAGCTATCCAACTGTAAATTTTGATTTTCCGGTTTATTCGTTTCAACCACGTAGAAACATATCGAAGCGAACAGGGAAACTATTTCTCGGTTTCTACTGCATAGTCAGTATTAAATCGAAGAAAAGTATTGCAGATAAGATGAAAGAGTTGGATATTGTACTTCTTAGTCACAAAAGCATTGTAGGGGTTGCCTAATTTCTTGAAACCTATATTCGGAGCTGGATCAACTACTATGGAAAATTCAGACTTAGTGTTTTAATCCCAATTTTTCAACTCTTTCGCCAATATTTGGTAAAGTGGGCACGCAAACGGTATAAGCGTTACACAACTAACTTAACCAAAGCTTATCATTGGTTGGTTCGACTATCCTTCTGAAATTATCATCCCATCCTTAATTTCAAAAATCGTATCGCTCATCCTGGCAAAATTATGATCATGAGTAACAATTATAAGAGTTTGCCCAAATTTATCACGCAGAGAAAAGAATAAATCATGCAATTCATTTTGGTTCTTACTGTCAAGATTACCGGTAGGTTCATCAGCAAAAATTACTGAAGGATTATTTATCATTGCACGAGCAACAGCAACTCTTTGTTTTTCACCTCCCGAAAGCTCTGTCGGTTTATGATGAAGCCTGTCGCTCAACCCTAAAAAAGTAAGTAATTCGCTTGCTCTTTTTTCAGCTTTTTTTCTACTGGTATTAGCTATGAAAGCCGGCAGACATACATTCTCAATTGCAGTAAATTCAGGTAAAAGATGATGAAACTGAAATACAAATCCAATATGCTTGTTTCTGAAAGCAGCCATTTCTTTTTCTTTAAGCTTAGTAGGGTTTACACCATTTATTGATAATATACCGCTATCCGGATTACTTAGTGTACCAAGTATTTGAAGAAGAGTCGTTTTGCCGGCTCCACTTGCCCCCACTATTGACGCAACTTTTCCTTTTTCAATTTTAAGCGAAACCCCTTTTAATACCTGAAGGTTGCCAAAAGATTTTGTAATATTCTCAGCTATAATCAAAATATCTTATTTAAAGTGTTTTAATCTGAATCATCCTTTCTTTTCATTTAATGGATCTGATTCATTTATTATTTCGTTTATGTCCTTTTCAATTTTCTTCCCGGGCTCCATTATATCTTTCTTAATACTATCTGTAGACTCTTCAAATTCACGCCTTATTTCACTGGTTGCTTTATTAAATTCTTTTGTAACCTTACCCAGGGTCCTTGCTATTTCAGGTATTGATTTTGCTCCAAACAATAGCAAAACAACAAAAAGTATTAAAAGTATCTCTGATCCGCTCATTGAAAGGCTTATATATTTCTTTTTATGATCCACAAATTTACAGGAATTACTCGAATATAAATAATCTTAATATACTAATGTTTATTTTCCGGCATAAGTCAGGATTTAAAACATTGTCCTCAAAATTGAAAATTACCCATAAAAAAGTTTACTACTTTTGACTTCACCTAATTCTTAAATTTATTAATAATGAAAAAACTGAGATTAATATTAATCATTCTTTTAACTTCTGCTTTCTTAAAAGTTTTTGCACAGGACTACCATGTCAGAATTGCTTTTATAGGGAATAGCATAACTATTGGGGCAGGTCTTCCTGATGCCCCAAACCAATGTTACCCCTCTGTTGTTAACCGTATGCTTAAAGAAGTTTACGGAGATACTTGCATTGTAAACAATTACGCTGTATCCGGAAGGACTTTACTCAGGAAAGGCGATTATCCTATCTGGAATGAACCTCAGTTTCCTTTGATGTGGAAGTTTGCTCCTGATATTGTTTATATACTAATGGGAACAAACGACAGCAAACCTTATAACTGGGAACCTTATGGCAATGAATTTTATGACGACTATATTGCTATGATGGACCATTTTAAACAAAGAAACCCCAGAGTCAAATTTATTATCAGTTTTCCTCCTCCTGCTTATAAGGTTGTATGGGATATCAGAGACTCCGTAATATTAAACAATGTAATTCCAATCGTTGATTCTATCAGTAAACAGTTTGATATTCCCGTTGTTGATTTTTACCACCCATTGATCGACAGCGTAAGTTTATTCCCTGATTTTATCCATCCGGGTATTCAAGGTTCTGTTGTAATGGGTAAGATGGTTTTCGATAAATTTATTGAAACTGATATAGTTCATAAGGTTGAAACCGGTTTTACTTTCGTTACTAACGTTAAGTCTGATAAAAAGGTTGTTGCTCCCGGTGGAGAAGCTACTATTTCCTGGACCAGCATAAATGCTGATTCAGTGTTGGTAAACGGTATTAAATACGATGTCAACGGAAGCATAAAAGTCAATCCCATTGAGTCTACAAAATATGCTGTTTATGCTTATGGTCCAAAAAGTATAGATTCAATGATTTATACTCAAACTGTTTATATCCCTGAGCTTGAAAAAATAGCTATAAATCCTAAATCTAAAACTATCAATCAGAATGATAGCTTGTTGATTACTTTGAAATTCTATGATCAGGAAAATCAAGTTATGTCTTCCGATTTATTCAATGTGGAATGGAATATTAAAGAAGGAGGAGGCACTTTGATTGAAAAGAAAAAGGAATCAGTAATTTTTATTGGTTCTGTAGCAGGAAAATCTTTTGTTACTGCAACAGCAGGAAATGTTTCTGCTGAAGCAAGAGTTACTGTTAATGAAAAGGTTAGTGTCAATGAACAGGGAATGCTTTATAATGTCAAAGTATACCCCAATCCAATAAATGATAAGTTGAATTTTGAAGTAATTAGCAAAGAGAACAAACTCACAGCCCGTATATTCAATCTGAATGGTGAATTATGCCTTTCAAAAGAATTTATTAATAAAGGAAATACCATCCAATATGAGGTAAATACTAAAGCATTGAAATCAGGCGTTTATCTCTTTGAAGTTTCAGATTCAAAGAAATTATATTCAGGTAAAATAATAAAAGAATAGATACTTAATTTTTTAAATGAAAGAGAATAATACTGATTTGAATAAATTTAAACTGGGAATCTTTTATTTTGACCCACTTGATGTTCGTTTCTTTATACCAATAGGAAGTAAGTGGTTTAAATATTTTGTGAATTTCGCAAGTCCGTTTTCCTGGATCACTATTCAGGGTATTATTCTCTTTTCTGTTCTTATTTTCGTTAAAATTTTCATTTAGATATTCTTTATTCAGAATATCAAGTCAGAAATTAAACTATTATAGAGGCATTATGTTGACTCCCGAATCCCCAATCGATGAAAGTTTCCCTTTTTTAAATTCACTCCCGATAATTGCAGATGTAGTATGTTTTTCTCCTGATGATAATGTAATCTTGTCATCATAAGTGTTTACCGATTCTATACATACAAATGCATGATAACTGTCTTCTGTCAGGTCACTCATCTTCTTTGTGGTTTCTTCCCCGGGATTCCAGACTACTGTAACCTGACTTCCTTCTTTTGAAACATTAATTACCCTCATAAACTCAGGGTCAATCAGCTGACATTTGTTATCTGTATTTATGTATCTGCGGTTTTCTTCTTTTTTAATTTGAAGCAATTCTTCTTCCTGTGTATTTAATTCTATTCCAAAACCTTGATAATATTGCTTATTCTGAAGTCCTGAAATATAAATGTTCTCTATTCCTGATATGTTGAAATAGGAATGAAGTGCAGAAGTATATTCAAACGGAACATTGCCTGTATTGGTTATCGTTAGCCTTACCTCCAGTTCTTTTCCAATGAGAAAGCTCATTTCAGCCTTGAAATCATATGGCCAGTATTGCTTTGTTTCATCCGACGATTCAAGTTGAAGCCTTACTTTGGTTTCTCCTGTTTCTGTTGATGCTGTTTCAATTATATCCCAGTTTAAAAGACGCGCAAACCCATGCTGTGGTTTATCCGGATCTTCCTTATTCGGACCAAACCATGGAAAACATACCAGTATTCCACCTCTGATTGGTTTCCCGTATTCAAAATCACTTACCGGACTAACCCATAAAACATCAAAGTTGCCCTGAGGAGTATAATTCGTTAAATGTGCTCCGTATAAGCATATTTCTGCATCAGCCCATTTATTGAAAACTGAAATAAATACCAGGTCACCTTCACCAACATAAAATCCTAATTCTCCTTCTATACTGAATTTTTCTTCAAGTAATTCTATATCTGTCATAAGTAGTATTTTTAAGAAGGCTAATTTAATTTATTTTGATTTCTAATTCTAAATAAATAATCAACCTTTAAAATGTAAAATAAAGCTTAATACTTATCGTAAATTGTTTCGATTATTGTTTCTTTTCCCGAGCGGTCATGTGCTTTATGCTCTATTTTTAATTGCTTTCCGTCATTATCCAGCTTCCATGTTTCAGCGTTTTTAACCTTTTCCCATTGATGAGTTGAATTTATTACGATTTCAAGCTGTTGATTTTTTTCATCCCAGAAAGCTTTCATGTCAGATGTAACATTTTGATTATGAACTATGATTTCTTTTCCATCCAGATAAATATCCTCATAATTTATATGGTCTTCTCCATATTCTGAAAAAGTATATTTTTTCACAAACAGAATTTCATTATCCCTGTCCACCACTAATAGGAATGGAGATTTTGACCTTTTATCGTTTTTTTCCTTATTTAAAATCCAGGTACCGGAGAAATTTACATCAGTAAATTTATCTTCCAAAGGAAGAGCCGTTAAATTACATGTTTGCCAATAGGGCTTAGCCAACCTGATAAAAGCAGTATCTTCCTTACTAAGAATACGGGCATCATTTCTTATCATCGATAAATGGTCATCATTTACGTCTTTTGCCATATCTGCCCAGATAGTCCATGAAGTCCATAACGGCTGTTTATCAAGAATTCCGGGTAGAGGCGGCTGACCAACTTCTCCTAAAAGAACAGGCTTGCCCTTTGATAATGATACCAGGCTATCGTAAAACTGCTGTTGGAAATCACTTCCGTAAACATCTAAAGAAAGAATATCCAGATATTTATCTCCCGGATAATAATTAGAGAAGTTTCTTATTGGACCGAAAGGACGGTCAACATTCCATACCCAGATGAGATTATTCAGTTTATGATAATTTACAAGTCTGTCGTATAACTGAATATATATATCTTTAGTACTGTACTTTCCAATACGTTCACCCCACCAGAACCAGTTCCCGTTCATCTCATGGTAAGGCCTCCACATCACAGGCACTCTGGCTTCCTGAAGCTGCTTCAAATAAAAAGCAATAGTATCAACCTGTTTTGCCCAGTTATTGTAAATGTCAGTTCCCGGAGTAAGTAAATCTTTGTATTGTTCTTCTGTCAGCCTTCCCTGAACACTGTTTAACCTTCCAGTCTTTTTATTATCATAAGAGCGGAACACTACAGGCTCATCAGCTGTCGGGGGAACTGCATGCCAGCAAAGGTGAATTATTGAGCCTTTATGATGTTGCCTGATTGCTTCTTTAACTATTTCAGGCCGAGAAGTGTAGGCATCCTTATCTCCTTCTTTGGCAAAGCCGAAATCAGAGCCCCAGATAACAGGCGTCTTTCCATAAAAATCCCTGGCAGTTCTGGTATTCCTATCTTTGGAGTTTGGATAATTATGCTGTCCTGTTAAAGTATATTTCCCTGAAATGTTATAATACAATTTCAGCAATGCCTTTGCTTCAGCTGATAAATTTGGATTAGAATGTTCTATACCTTTTGCAGTTATAAAAGCAAGTAATAAAACAAATACAGAGATTAATTTTTTTCCCGATTTCTTTTGTGTTTCCATATTGATTCAATAAATCATTACCTCAAAAATACGAAAATAGTGATGTTTTGGAATAGCCATTCGAAATAAAAACTCTTCTTTCAGAACCGGACATAAACCGTACCTCATTCTACCCAAATACCATAAGAAAGATCACTTATGGTATTTGGGTAGAATGAGGTACCTATAATGTAGGTAAAAAAGGGTAATTAAAAACAACTTTTATCCCTGATAAAATTTATACCCAATCATCTCTTAACACTTCACCTTTAATACTAAGAATAACAGATTTCACAGGGACATTCCTGTATGCCATTTGCCTTGCTTCTTTAACTATGCTGAGTAATCCTCCGCAGCAGGGTACTTCCATCATCAGAACTGTAATTGTATTTACCTTAGCTTCATCAATTAAAGCGGCAATTTTATTTATGTATATTTCTGTTCCTCTGTCAAGTTTGGGGCAGGCTATTACCAAAGTTTTGCCCTTTAACCATTGAGAATGAAAATTTCCCAATGAAAATGCTGAACAGTCGGCTGCCAGCAGTAAATCTGACTTGGCAAAGTTCTGAGCAACAGGATTTATTAAATGTAATTGTATTGGCCAATGAGAGAGTTGTGATTTCTGAACGGTATTGTTATCCTGTAATTTAATGTCATTCGGCAAGTCAAAAACAACAGCCCTGGAACCGGGGCAGCCCCCTGTTTTGCATGCTGATGCTGATTCCGGCTTGTTTTCATTCACTTCGTCCATTACATCTTCAAAACTAAAGCTGAAGTTGTTCCTGTTTGATTTGAGATATTCAATTCCCTCATGTAAAAAAGCAGTTTCATTGTGTTCTCTCAGATGTTTCAAATGTGCAATGACTGTATTCTTACCCTTCGAAACCATCTCTTTAATCACTTCTATTTCATTGTAGGGTTGTGCTTCCCTTTTTTCGATGGTAATTGCTCCTTCAGGGCAATGTCCTAAACAAGCACCGAGACCATCACACATAAGATCACTTATCAGTCTTGCTTTATTATCTATAATCTGAAGGGCTCCTTCATGACAGTTTGGTACACAAAGACCGCAGCCATTGCATAAATCTTCATTAATTTTTACTATTTCTCTTATCATATCCTTTTTTTGTATACAAAACTATTTTTTGGATCCTTTATAAATTTTCACAATTGTTACATTTGAAACAAAAACGATGCTTAAAAGTTTAAAGCATAAGCTTGCAGCGAATAATTATTATTTTTGAATTCAATATGAAATTAGTATTTGCAACAAATAATGAGCACAAGATTAATGAAATCAGAGAAATGCTCAGTGATAAATTTATTCTTGTCAGCCTCGATCAGATAGGATGTTATGATGATATTCCGGAAACTTCAGAAACAATTGAGGAAAACGCTTCACAGAAAGCACGTTACATTTATGATAAGTATGGATTAAACTGCTTTGCTGACGATACAGGTCTTGAGGTAGAGGCTCTTAATATGGAACCGGGGATTTATTCTGCAAGATATGCCGGGCCGCAAAGAAGTTCTGAAGATAATATTGATAAGCTTATCAGTGAATTAGACAAAATAAAAAACAGAAAAGCACGTTTTAGAACAGTAATATCCCTGATAATAGACGGTAAAGAAAGCTTGTTTGAAGGTATAGTAAACGGTAGCATCCTTAAAGAAAGAAAAGGCAAGAAAGGATTTGGCTATGATCCTGTTTTTCAACCTGAAGGTTATAGTCTTTCTTTTGCAGAAATGGATTTGAATGAAAAAAACAAAATAAGTCACAGAGGACAGGCGATTGCAAAATTGACAAGCTTTTTAACTAATCTGGAAGAAAGATGAAACGAATATTTCAGCTTTTATTTTTCATATTACTGACGACTAATCTATGGTCTCAACGGGTTCCGGGAGAGTGGGATTTACATCTTTCAATGTCTTCAGTTAAAGGAGTGGCAGAAGGTGGCAATAAAATTTATTTCTTAAGTGATGCCGGGATTTTCTCTTTTAATAAAACTGATAACAGTATTGAAGTTTATAATAAGCTAAAAGGATTAAACGATTCTGATTTTCAAGGCATATCATATAACAAAACAATGAATTGCCTTGTAATAACATATAAGAATTCAAATATAGATATCATTTTAAGTAACGGGAAAGTTTACCCTATTTCTGATATTAAAAGAAAAAATATCTCTGGAGACAAACAAATATATAATGCAGTAAACAAAGATCATTTATGTTATCTTGCCTGTGGCTTCGGGATTGTTGTTATCGATTTGGAAAGACTGGAGGTCAAGGATACTTACATAATTGGAGAAAACGGCAACTATCAGCCTGTTTTTGATGTTTCTTTTGATGAAAACAATATTTATGCGGGAACTGAGAAATCGATTAAATATGCACCTTTTAACTCTCCCAATCTTCTTGATTATTCAAATTGGAGTGATGTAAAAAATATAGCTCTGCAGGAAATGAGCTATAACATTCTGGACTTTGGATGGAACAGACTATGGGCTGTGCATCAGATAGAAGGCTGGCATGGGGGAAATACCTATAGCCGTCATACTCCCGAAATATGGTATCCTGAATATCCTGAAATTGCTATTATCCATGACTTTGCTATTTCAGGAGATAAGGTAATTTACTGTTCCGAAAGCTCGGTTGTTATTTTCAATCAGACTAAAGAAAAAGTATACGATATAAAGTCTTATGACAATATCAGCAACCCTGATATTCCAATATACCCTGTCTCTGCAATTATTGATAACGAAGGTACAATTTGGATAGCTGATTTAAATTATGGAGCCATAAGGTATAAAAATGGAGTTTTTACAAATCTGTCTCCTGACGGTCCTAAATCAAACATGGTGTTTTCTCTTGCTTATGAAAATGACATTCTTTGGTCATGTGCCGGAGGGCGATCTTCCTCATGGGATAATATCTGGCAAAGCTTTCAAATAAATAATTATGCAGGAGGTAATTGGGAAACTATTGACAATAAGTCTTACAATATTGATAAAAAATCAGTTGATGTGATTCAGATGAAATCTTTTCCCGGTGAACCCGATCATTTCTTTGCTGCAACATACGGGGGAGGGAAGGGGATTATTGAATTTAAAGGCGGCAAAGTTGTTAATGAATATGATGAAAGTAATTCTACTTTGAGATCAAGTATTCCATCAGATATGAATTTCATAAGGGTAGGAGGAATTGATTTTGATTCGCAGAATAACTTATGGGTTTCTAATTCTCAGGTAGAAAAAAATCTGCATGTATTGAAAACAGATGGTACATGGAAAAGTTTTACCCTTCCTGAAATTTCAAATAAATATTGTACAGGACAGGTTTTGGTTGACAGTTACGATAATATCTGGGTAATAATCCCCAAAAATGATACTTACGGGCTTTATGTCATGAGTAATGACGGTTCTCAAAAGATTCACCTTAATGTAAGGAGTTTCTTTACAAACGGTCAGGAAGATCAGATAACAAATATGAATGATGTTTTTTGTATTACTGAAGATAATGAAGGACAGATTTGGGTAGGCACTTCAAATGGTGTTTGTGTTTATGAAGATCCTTCAATGGTTTTTACTGATTCTGAATCAGACCCTTACTATGGTGATCAGCCGGGAGTAAACCTTAACGACGGAATTTACCATCCTTTACTTAGTACAAGTACAGTTACTGCAATTGCAATAGATGGAGGAAACCGTAAGTGGTGCGGGACTATTAGCGATGGGCTTTATTTAATGTCGGCTGACGGGGAAGAGGAAATTGAACACTTTACAACTGAAAACTCAAATCTCATTTCAAATGTAATAACCAGTCTTGCTTATGATGGCAAGAATGGAATTTTATGGGTAGGTACACAACAGGGTCTTGTTTCTTATCAGACTGATTCAAAGGATGCTTTTGAACAATTTACTGATGTATATGCTTATCCTAATCCGGTCAGAGAGGGTTATGAAGGTGATATTTATATTACCGGGTTAACCAACGATTCAAATGTTAAGATAACTACTGTTAGTGGCAGGTTGGTATATGAAACTACTTCGTTTGGAGGACAGGCAGTATGGAATGGCAAAGATTTGGCAGGCAACAGGGTACATACCGGTGTTTATCTTGCCTTTTGTGCTTCAGCTGATGGCTCAAAATCTGCAGTGACTAAAATTCTCTTTATAAGATAACAGAAATGATATCCAAAACGAGAGCAATAATTCTTCATGTTGTAAAATACTCAGAAACAAGCATAATACTTACCTTATATACTGAAGAATTCGGAAGACAAGCTTTTATGCTTAACGGAGTCAGGAGCATAAAATCAAAACAAAAGGCTGTTGCATTTCAACCTCTTTACTTACTTGAGATTGACTCATATCAGAAATCTAACCGCGAGATTCAGCGATTGAAAGAATACAGGGTGCATCCTGTATTTAATTCTATCCCTTTTGATATAGTAAAGAGCAGTATATCCATGTATCTTGCTGAATTAATGTTCAAAGTAATCAACAATGAAGAAGCCGATCCGGAACTTTTTGAATTTATATATGATTCCCTGATTTGTTTTGATCAGATGGAAAAAGGATATGCTAACTTTCATCTTTGGTTTGCAGTTAATTTGATGCAATACATTGGGATTAAACCTGAAAATAACTACAATAAGCTTAATCAATGGTTTGATTCAAGAAACGGTCGTTTTGTTTCAGTTCGCCCTTTAATATCTGATACACCTGATATTGAAGAATCTTATCATTTATCATTATTATTAGGGTTGAAATTTAATCAGATTGAAGAGTTTTCAATAAGCGGCATCCAAAGATTCAGGCTATTGAAAGTCATTAATGAATTCTACCGTTATCATTTTGACGGTTTGGGTGAGCTTAAATCTCTTAAAGTGCTTAATGAGATTTTTCACTGATAATGAAATCATTTTCAGCATTTACTTGCAGAAAAGAAAAAAATTTATAGTTTTATGGTTCAATTATAAAAGATGATTTCAGACAATTATAAATACGGTTGGTGGATAAGTCCCTGGGTTAATGTAAAACGTAGGGATACACAATACAAAATTAATATTTGAAAGCAATGGAGGCCATGTTGTTTAAAGCAGCATGGCCTTTTTTGTGGCATAAATTTAAAACAATTGATAAAACAGAATTATGACAAAGTTGAAAAAAGTCTTTCTTACAGAGGATGAAATGCCAAGGCAATGGTACAACCTGGCTGCAGACGTTAAAATGAATCCTCCACTTGGCCCGGATTGTAATCCAATTTCTCCTGAAATGCTAGCCCCGGTATTCCCAATGAATATTATTGAACAAGAAGTTAGTACACAGCGCTGGATAGATATTCCGGAAGAAATTCTGGAAATGCTTACTATATGGCGTCCAACGCCGCTGGTTCGTGCTTACGCTCTTGAAGCAGCCCTTAAAACTCCGGCAAAGATTTATTATAAAAATGAAAGTGTATCTCCGGCAGGAAGCCATAAACCTAATACTGCAGTAGCTCAGGCTTGGTATAACAAACAATTTGGTATTAAAAGAATTACAACTGAAACAGGAGCAGGACAATGGGGTACAGCCCTTGCTTTTGCTTGTTCATTGTTAGGTCTTGAATGTAAAGTATTCATGGTTAAGGTTAGCTTTGATCAGAAGCCATTCCGTAAAATGGTTATGAATACTTACGGAGCAAATTGTATTGCCAGCCCTAGTACTGAAACTAATGCAGGACGTGAGATATTAGCCAAATACCCTGATACTCCGGGCTCTCTTGGTATTGCAATTTCCGAAGCTATTGAACAGGCAGTAACTGACCCTACCGGAGAAACACGCTATTCTTTGGGAAGTGTGCTTAACCACGTGATGCTTCATCAAACTATAATCGGACAGGAAGTTAAGAAGCAGCTAGTTAAATTTGGTGAAAAGCAGCCTGATGTAGTTATCGGTTGCTGTGGTGGAGGAAGTAATTTCGCAGGAATATCTTTCCCATTCATGCTTGATAAAATAAATGGAGCTCAGATAAAGATTGTAGGAGCTGAACCTTATTCATGTCCTACTTTAACTAAAGCTCCATTTGGATATGACCATGGCGATGTTGCCAAGATGACTCCGCTGCTTCCTATGTACAGCCTTGGACATTCATTCATTCCGGCTCCTATTCATGCAGGCGGACTTCGTTATCATGGTATGGCTCCATTGGTTAGTGCTGCATATAAAAATGGGCTGATGGATGCAGTTGCCATTCATCAAAGCGAATGTTTTGAAGCAGGCTTATTATTTGCCAAAACAGAAGGTATTATTCCAGCCCCTGAATCAACTCATGCAATTGCTGCAACTATTCGTGAAGCAAATATTGCTAAGGAAGAAGGTAAAGAAAAAGTTATTGTATTTAACTTGAGTGGTCATGGTCAAATGGATCTGGTTGGTTATGAAAAATATCTTACGGGAAAACTTGAGGATTATGAACTCCCAATGGAAGTTGTTGAAAGATACTTAGCTGAAATTGCCAATTATCCTAAACCTAATTTTGTATAAACTGAATTTTAATATTAGTAGAAAGGGTCTTAAATAAAAAAGGCCCTTTTTTCTTATTTGATGTTCTTTGTTTGGCAAAAAAAAAATAAATAATATATTTGCAGCTCAAATTAAAGGTGCCATAGCTCAGTAGGTAGAGCAACGGACTGAAAATCCGTGTGTCCCCGGTTCGATTCCTGGTGGCACCACTAAAAAAAGGGAAGATAAACATCTCCCCTTTTTCATTTATAATGTGGATATTAGTTCATTTCTATATCATCTGCTGAAAAGGATACCGATATATAGACGGGGGCCTTTTGCTACAAAATCAGGATAATCTATTCCGGGGAAAAATACATAATCAAGCTTGGCAACTGCATTAATGTTATGAGTAATCTTGTATTCAAAGCTAACATGAGGGGTAATAACCATTGTGCCATAAACCTTGTAAATAGCTAAATCTTCATTGTTATCTTTGAAATCACCTGAAAGAGGATATAAATCAGTAATCTTGCCTCCTCCTATTGTAAGACCTAATACCGGGGTTATATTTCCATTTATAAACTGATATTCAGCAAGCAAGCCTCCCCAGCCAAGCTTGTAAAATCCATTGTTGTCAGAATAATTGTAAGTTGAAACATATCCTTCTGTCCCAAACCTTAAATGCTTGCCCGTCCGAAAGGCAATTTTTCCTCCTATTCCTGTTGTAATACCTTTTATTGAAGGATTTGCAATATTGTTTGATACATAACCTGCATGAAGAAACATCCCTCCCTTAAAAAGTTCAGGCTTATATTCTGAAAAACCCTTGAATGAGAACAGGAGTATAAAAACCGTAATCAGTATATATTTCATATTTAATTATTTAATTTTCCGGCAAAATAAGTCAATCATTTCTTAATCCTTCTATAAGCTTCATATTTTTGATTTTTGATTTAGCTGGAAAATAAATCCATAATATTCCGTTTACAATAATGATGAGTATTATTACTAAAACGAAAAGAGGGGAAATATCCATTATTGATGAAACGAAAATAGGAAATACTGCTAAAAGGGCAGTAACAAAACCAATGACTTCACCCCATATCAGAAGTATAATATATTCATAAACGGTAATCTTTATAATTAATTTGTTCCTGAATCCCAATGACGCAAGCAATGAAAGTTCTTTGTTCCTTTCATACAAAGAGCGTTGCAAAACTACTGATATTCCTGCTGTACCAATAAGAAGACCCAGGGCTCCCAGAATAAGAAAAATACTGAGATAAGTATTTTCGACTGAAAGAAACTCCGCTAATTTTATTTGAGCATCTTTTATTTCAATTCCATTTTCTCTGTAAAGCAAAGAAAATTCTTCAGCTATTTCCTGCTTTCGTTCCTGATCACCATCAATAAGGAAGAAATTAGAACCAGCTTTAGTAGGATAGTTTTCCAAAAAGTTCTTACTGTCAATTATAATATTGCCCTGGAATATTGATGGCTTTAAACCTGCAACAAGTAATAAATAAATTTCTTCTCCCTTAGAATTGATGTAAGTAAGCGTATCTCCAGGTTTCTTGCCTAATCCCCACTGTATTACAGTCTGGTCTGCTATTGCAGGAATGCAATCATTGTATTTGTTTTTTAAGATTTCCCATCCTGAACCTTCCTTTATTTCAGGACTAAACGATTGAAACGAAAATCTCCCTTCAAGTAATGATGCATCAACTCCCATGATTCTGGGATTTGTTATCCTGTTCAAATTAAGACAGCTTGCATCATCTCCATCAGCAATACTGAATTGAACTGCATTGAATTTTTCTGTTATGCCTTGCTCTTTCCGGTAGTCCGGATTGTTGATATCGTGCAGGATTGGTATAGTTGATTCTGCAACCCACATATATCCTCCGGTACCGCTTTTGGGGTTTATATTTTTTACAAATACATTCTTTCTGTTGAGGCCTGTCGTTACTACTATAAAAGTGGCAATGGCTAGTACAATAATTATTACCAGATTTCTTTGCTTGTTGAACCTGAGGTTTTTGATTAAAAGGATTGAAACTGTAAATGATTTCTCTTTGTTTTTATTTTCTGAAGAAAGAATGATGTCCGATATCAGGACAAGCGAAATAAGGGCAAAGCCCCCTGAAATAAAGAAAAGACCAGAGTTTATATTTCCGTTGCCTGTTAATTGAAGTATGATAACGACAGCCGTGAAAAGCATAAGTATAACGGCAAACCATTTTTTTATCTTCAACTTATATTCGGGCTTATTATAGCTTATTTGTCTTTGAAGGTTAGATGAATTTTGCCTGAAGAAAGAGTTTAATTGAAATCGGATTGTTATTGCTGAAATAATTACACTTAAAATAAAACCGGTGATTAATGTGGTGATTTTATATTTGCTGACCAGAATATCAGTCCTTACAATATCATTCCATATTCTATTAAGTCCCAGGAAGATAATCTCGTTATATATAAAAGCTAATAATATACCTGCGAGTGCCCCTGCTGTTGCAATAACAATTCCTTCCGACATGTAAATTCTGAGTATTTTTTTATTTGAAAAACCTATTGCCTGTAGTGTTCCTATTTCAGAAATTCTTCTTTCAACGAATAGTTTAAAAAACAAAGCAGTAAGAATTAAAGAGGCCGCAATGATAAAAAAGCTTAATCCGAAGAATAGTGAACTGAAATCAGTACCATTCTCTGCTGCATAAAGACCTTCTTCTTTTACATTTCTCACTATAAATCCCAGGGATATAGGGTCAATCTGGTCTTTGAGCGACTGTAACAATTCTTCCTCACTTATATCTTCTCTGTTAAACCTGTATGATGTTACAGATCCAAACCTGTTTTCCCATATTTTCTGAGCAGTGTTGTAATCAATGAAGGCCTTGGGAAGTCCTCTGTAATTGTACCAGTAATCTTCATCTGTTTTTTTTATTGACTTAAGATTTATTGGTACCCCTGTATTCCAGTCCCTGCAGTTTTCAGCATCCGATAATCCGGGTATTTCTGGCATTAACGTTCTGTCTCCGTACCAACCTTCCATATTTTTAATATCCCTGACTATAAAGTACTTTTCATTTTCAGTAAGTTCTCTTAAAGGGCCAATCGTATAATATGACATCAAAACTGTATCTCCCCTTTTAAGATTTAAATCTTCGGAAAGCCACGTGTTTATTGTAATTCCAATTGAATCATTATTATTTTCAGGCAAGGTAGAAACAAATGAATAAGGAGTTTCCTTTTCACCTTTTCTGATTCCATTGAAAAAATATGTAAACACTTTTGTACAGGGAATACCGGTATTTATTACTGCCTGTGAAGTGGCATCATCAATAAAAACCCTGTCTGAAATGAGTTCCCATTGATTGGAAGCATCCGATTGTCTGATTTTAAGACCGGCATTTTCTAATGTAAATTCACTTCGTAAAGTTTCAGTTATATAATTCTTATCTTTTTCTGTTGATATCAACAATATGTTAGCTTTATTTTCCAGCTCCATGATATTGTTTAAAATATCCAGCGATATAAACACATTAAATAGAGCTGTTTGAGTGTTTTGAAGACTAAGTCTGCCCAGACCTTCAGCAGGCAATATTTTGCTTACTGTAGTCCGGTAGGATACTACTTGCTTGTTGTCTGATACAAACGGAGCATTTGCCGGAATGAGTGAAGCTTTTTTAATGAGGAGGTTAATTTCATCTCCCGGTGAAACGTTGAGGCGTGAAGCAAGACTTGAATTTATTATTATTCCTTCATTGATTGAACCTGCTTTATTTTTCAGGTCATTTTCAAATAAATTATAAAAGCTTTCATTTACTCCCCAGATATTTACATTGTTTAATTTTATCATTCCTCCTTCGGTTGAGGCTACAGCTTCAAGCTTAAGTGTAGGAGTTGTAGGTATATCTTTGTCATTTAGTTGTTCAGCAAGTGAAATATTAAAAAACCTGTCTCCGGCGCTTATTGAGTGAGTAATATTGCCTAAACGAAGGCGGGCATTTTTTTCAAGACTATAAATAACGGAATCGCCAACTATTAAAGATCCTGTAAGGACCGCAGTAGTAATTGCAACCCCGGATGCTATTAATAAAGCAGGCTTAAGGTAATGCTTCAGGCTATTTATTATAATCTTTAAAATCGTCATAGAATTTATAATTGTTCCAGCTTTCCGTCATTCAAATTGTATTTTTTCCCCATTTTTGATGCAATTTCAAGGGAATGTGTTACAAGAATTAGTGTAGTGCCATATATCCTGTTAAGATCAATAATAGTATCAATTAGCTTAACTGCATTAGAATGGTCAAGAGCTCCTGTAGGTTCATCTGCAAGTATTAATTCAGGATTGTTTATTAGTGCCCTGACTACTGCTGTTCTTTGACATTCTCCCCCGGAAAGGCTTGAAGGTTTTTGGAAACGCTGTTCCCAAATACCTGTTTGCTTTAGCAGGGCTTCAGCTCTTGCTTCTATTGAGCCATCTTTAATGTTAAGAGGAAGAGTAGGCAAGAGTACATTTTCCCATACATTGCATTGAGGTAAAAGATGATGAAACTGAAAGACCATTCCAATCTTCCTGTTTCTCAATGTAGATAAATCATTTGCTGTTATTTTGCTGTAATCTGTTTCTCCCAGTTTTATTTCACCGGAATCAGCTGTATCCAATGATCCGATGATATTTAGCAAGGTTGTTTTACCTGAACCCGATGGTCCGACTATTGCAATTGTATCTCCTTTATTTACTTCAAGTGAAATTTCATTCAATACTTTTCTGGTCGACAAACCATTGGTGAATGATTTGCTGATATTCTTAATTTTAAGCATTTCTCCTCCCGGAATTTTAAATTCTTTTCTTATTCTAAAGTAACACCAATTTCTTCACAAGGTTTACTTTCTTCATTTGATTCAAGAACTGATGTGATGGTATAAAAATACGTACCGGAATTTGATTCTGCATCATTATATACAGTCTTTTCTTTATTTACTTCAGCAAGGAATCTTTTTCCTTCACCCAGTTTTTCACGATATATTTTATACACCTTTAAATTAGCAATAGCAGGGGAGTCCCAGCTTAAAACGATTCCCTCGTTTGTTTTTGTTGCCCTAAGTCCTGCCGGGGGTACCGGAAGCAGTTGTTTCATGAAAAACTCGAATGGTGAGCTGAGATTGCTTTTGCTGTTAACAATTCCTGTAGCCTGAATAAAATAAAGATATTTTATTCCACGCTGAATAGTTGAATCAATAAAGGTGTTAGCCTCAAGTTCAATACCATTTGAAATGAGTTCATTGTCAGAGGACCCTGATACTTGTCTCCAGACGTTATAACCGGTTATATCATCAGATATTGATTTCATGTCTTCCCATATAAGTAAAGCATGATCGTTCAAATTTCTTACTTCGAGATTAAGCGGTGTTGGCAGAGAAGGGGTTATAATTTTGGAGATTACAGTTTCTGACATTGTACTTAGGAGGTTGCTGCTGTTAACAGATTTTACTGCATAACAGTAAGGCTGACCGGCTCGTAAAGATGCTGCTTCATCTAAAAATGAAAGAGTATCTCCTTTGACAGGTAGTAAGTCTGATATTTGTTCTGATGGATTGGAGTAACCTTCACCCCTGAATACAAAATATCCTTTAGTATCGTGACCTGTATGATTCCAGCTAACCTTATTTCCTTCCGGAGAAGATTTTACTTTAACACCCATAGGAGGAAGCAGTGGTTTCCTTAGTCCTTTTACCATCCCGATAACCTTGGCAGTTTCCGGGCTATCACCATATGCACCGTTGAATACCAGATAGTAATAGTAGTTTGTTATAGGTTCGACGTTTGTATCGATAAAAACAGTGTCGGTTGGGAGGGCTTTTGAATAAAGGGTATATCCATCGTCGAAATTGTTGCTTCTGAATATTGAAATACTTCTGAGATTGGGAGCAGGAGTCGATTTCCACCTTAACTTTATTGCCAGACGATCGTCAAGGGATATTGCTTCAAGATCTCTGATAGCTGGTACCATTCCAAATACCGGGACATTATTTATCAACACGGTATCGCTGATTTGTCCGTCGTTTCCATAAAGATCATAAGGAACAACTACATAGCGGTATATCATTCCTGGACTTATAAGTGTGTCGGTCAGAAGCATAGTGTATCCTGTCTTGCTTGTGATGAAGTTTGTTATTGGATGGTGCTCACGGAATGGCGTCTGAAGATAATTCTGTCTGTAAACCCTGAATCCGGTGGGTCGTGATGAACCGCTGATTTTATATCTGATATTAATTTTTTCGTTCCAGACTGTCGATTCGTATGATACTGCCCTGAAGTCTTTTCTTTCGCCGGGGAATGATACTTCTTTTGTAAGAGACGATTCCAAAATCTTGCCTTTGCTGTCAGTCTTCGAAACCCTGTATTCATATTTAACTCCGGGAAGCGCATTATTGTCGAAATATCCGGTTCCTAATAATTCAAGATATGGAGGATAAGCATTGAAAACCCAGATAGAATCGGTAGTTTTCTTTCCTTTAGTCAGGGTTATTAATCTCTGTAATGTTGTTGAATCAGGGACAGGATAAAAGGGCATCTTTTTATTGAAAGACAGCAATTTGTTGTATACATCATTGTATGATAATGAAGTTGCTGAAGAAGTAAAAATATCCTTCCATGTATTTTCATCAGAAGCTTTTCTTTCAAGCTTATAATTGAATCCGACAGGAATATTTTTACTTAAATATACAAATATTCCTTCCTTTCCGGGTAATGCAGCCGGATATTGGGCGAAGCTTTGCAATGTTGCTGAAAATATAATGATAAAAAGCAAACACCTGATTTTATAAATTAAATGCTGTTTCATAAGAATAATTTTTTACTAGTAATTGAGATACATTTTAACATCAAAGCCATTGTCAGTGCCAAGGATAAAATTAAATCCTCCATTAACGCTATACCCTACTGAAAGAGCTTCTTCGCATCCAAAAGGTGTCGGTATTCCCTGACTTACAGATAGCGACGTTTTAAAATCAGCACCTCCACTGAATTCCAGTTCCTTATCTTTATACTTTCCTGCTGCAAAAACACTTGCTTCGGCATCGCCGGTAAGGTCGGTACAGGTAATAGCCCCTAAACCGAACTCTATTCTTAACTTACCATTTAATCCCATACCTACTTCATTACTTCCCCCTGCAAAATTGCCATAAAATGATGCATCGACTGCAGCAATCGGGACTTTCACATAAGCTTTGGCAACTTTAACGTCAATGCCAATATCGAGACCTGAAATTGGCAGGTTTCGTCCTCCAACAAGGAAGAAACCTTTCAAACCGTTATTAAAGGTTTCAGGCATTGTTTTATTTACGGAATATTTAAGTACGACGCTACTCATATCAGCAGTAATACCTGAAGGGTAGTTTCCAATTAGGATTCCCATGTTAACGGTTGTTGCTTCAGGGGCAGGTACCCCGTCAGCTGTAGCATTGGAATAGAAAGCCCATCCATCATTGTCCATCAATATATTTGCCATCCCCGAAACGATTGCACTTCCCATAGGTATGTTTTCCATTTTCAGTGAACCCAGGAGCCTTCCTTTGTGATATGATATTTTCATTAATCCAAAGTCGGCATCCATGCCCTCGGCAGCAAATTTATCCTGTTCAGCTTCTATTTCACCATGTACGGTGAATATCATATGTTTGTTTGATTCGGGATCTACACCTTCAAATCCTGCCATATCTCCTTCAAAGGTAAAAAGTGACCAGTCATCCTGTCCTGCGTTCATATTGCATTTAACGTTAATGAGTTTGGTCTTACTATCACCAATATTGACAGTCTGCTCTTTTGCCTTGGGAGACTCGATGATAGTAGTAGTAATATCATTTACCTGAGGCTTTGATTGATATGTCATTAACACTTGTATAGGGTTAAGCTTGCCAACTTCCTCTACTGTACCGTAAGTTGTAAAGGTCTTGTTTGCTTTACTGAACCTTTGCCCGATGGCATTCGTGTTGAAAGAGATATTTCCTTTTGATTCAAAATCCAGGTCGATAGGGTCGGCTTTTGGGTTAATAGAATCAGGGGCATTTTTAGTAAACGTAAGCAGAGTTCCTATATTTGACTTGACTCTTGGTATATGGAAATTGAGCGATCCGCCAAGTATAAGCCCGTCGTTCAGAGAAGATGCCAGTATAGGTTTAAAGTCAACAATATCATAAAGTTTCATTGGTTTTGCACCTGTCCCAATTGTGAATACATCTTCACCATTGCTAAGAAGAGAAACTGTTTCTAGCTGAAGGTCGGCATTCATATTTGGAAGATTTTTAACAACAGCCGGAGTTTTTCCTGATTTAGGCGGGTGAATTATAAGTTGCCAGTGGCCTTTGCTATCACTTCCACACGACTGGTTAAACCCTGTTGTTGTTTCTGCCTGAGGATCAACATCTACCTTGTATCCGCCCATTGTAAGATTGTTACAATCGGCCTTTCCAATATATGCAAAATCATTTCTCAGGTTAAACTCTGAAATTGGGATATCAATTTTTCCTGTCCGGAGGGTAACATCGTTTGAAATCAAACCTCCAACCTTAGGATCAACCTTCCAGTTCCGGGCTTCCAGCTTCCAGGCTTTATCAGCATCAAAAATGCCCTCGTCAATCAGGGAGACTATTATTGGTGTTGATCCTGAAGAAGGAAGTACGGCATTGTTTTTCAACACTATTTTCCCAACTTCGACATTTACTTCTCCTGCATTCTTAACCTGAGCATGAAGAACGGCATTTAAGGTTATTTCCTGCCCTTCGATAAAAGATTTCTCAATATCGGCTGTTGTATTAAAGTTTATGAATTTAAATTTCAAATCTCCGGCTAAGGTGTTTTCAAGGTTGCATAAATTGAATTTTACAACATTACTCCCGTTACCCTTTTCCTTTGAATTGAAAACATCAATAACTGGGCTGAAAATTGTTCTGTTTTGTATCTTAGTCTTACGACAAAAGTAAAAATCGACACCGTTGAAATCAAGATAACTGCTTGGGTACTGGAATGAGTTGTCGATTATCTGAACAGCCGCATTAAGCTTGCCGCTAATGCTGTTCATATTTTCTCTGGTAATAGCAAGCAGGGAACCATCAGCAGTTTTCAGATTAACATTGAAGGCATTTGAATATCTCATTTTCAACTGCCTTTTTGAGTTGACGTTCACTTTTGAATCTACAGGTATCCCTACAGGTATATTGTTGATTTTCTCATCTGAGGGCTGGTATACTACATAGAATACATCAAGCGAAAGAGGCTCCAGAGGATCGAAACCGGGAGAGTAACCTTCAGGTTTTACCCTTCCATATACAGCAACATTCTTTGAATTTGTCAGTTTCTCAATTTTGGTTATTTCAATCGGAAATCCCCAAAGGTCTTTAATTATCATATCGTTGAATGTGGTCATGTTGAGGGTAAAGTTTCCTGAAATATCGGGGACTACTACATCTTTTGATTCTCCAACTACAGTTTTTCCTGTTTCTGTTTCATGCCCCTGTGCTTCTGACAATCCTACCCCTTGCTGCTGAATGCCACTTTGTCCTGAACTTCCTGAAGAACTCCCTGAACGGGCAAAGCCACTATTAGCCTTTTTATAAACTGCTTTTACAGTTATCTTTTTATTCTTTAGTTCCGGAGGTATTGTAGTAATTTCAAATGTCCCGTCGGTTTTTGTACGGGTTGTAAACAAGTACTGCGACTCTGCTTCAGACTTTTCACCTTCGGCAGTAAATTTAATATCAACATCAGTTTGAGTGTATTTGCTGAGTTCAACATACACTTCTGCATCAGGCGTTGGTTTACCGTCTAGCAATACTTTCCCTTTAAGAGAAATGCCCGGCTCGAGTACAACAGAAGGAAGCATGACGGGCGATTCACTTTCCTCGTTTACAAAAGAAACCATTTTAGGTACATAATTGCTGCCTGCCGGACCGGACACTTTAAGTGTCAGGTTGGCTTCTGAAACATTTTTAAAATTAAGAGCGACTTTACCGTTCTGGTCAGAGACGAAAGCCGGAATATTTGGACAACCAATTATTGAAACCAAGGCTCCTTTCAAAGGGGTGGAGATAGAGTATATTCCGGAAGAGGCTGCTTTAACAAAGAAATAAATCCTGTGTGAACGTTCGTAAACTTTTGTATCTCCAATATCTGTGTCAGCATTACTAAGAACATTGATGTCAATGGTATCCGCAAAATAAGCTACATCCCTTGGGATTACAACGAGCCTGTGGTTTCCGGGAATAGCAGGTATATCGAATTTGCCATTTGCAATTGCTGACCCACCCGTACCTCCAATAGTTGTTATTGTTGAAAAATTAACGTTGCTTCCTGTTTTATGCATCTCACCTGCTCCTACTGAAGTTGCACCTGACGGATTTTCAAGAAATTGTACGTATGCATCAACAGGTGTATTGCTTTCATTAACAATTCTTCCTTTTATATTTCCATTTGCGTTGAGGGGTATAATCTCGAAAATTGCCTGCCGCCCCATTTGAAAGAATGATTTATCTAAATTCTGTTCCCATCGGGCTTTCTTAACACCATTCTCCAGATAATGGAACTTGTACTTGCCGACACGCAGGTTAACATTACTGATCTTGTCTAAAAGTTTTGAGTTAGCAAGATATTCAAAATCCGGGGTAAAGTCAAACTTACCTGTAGTATCTGTTTTAATGAAGTTTTTATATTCAGGAACACCATCAAAGGTAATAGTGAGATATGCAATGGCTTCGTTTAGCCCTTTCTGCATGTTGACATTACTGACTACCCTACCTTTCAGGGTTGGGTTTGCAGGGATCATCTTAGTTGAGAAACCTGTTATTTCAGAATAATTATAATCGTTTCTGAAGAAGTAAGCCGGTTTTGCAAATGAATTTACCTTCGGAGTATGAGTTTTCGGTTCAAACCTGACCTGGCCGGCCATATCTTTAGTCCTGAAATGAAGTAACACAGGTGCAGGAGTATTTCTGAAAACAAGGTTGTCGAATTCAAATTCACCTTCCGATCCGGTAGTGTATCTGGCAATAATCTTGAAATTAGGAAATTCGTCAAGCGTGCCGACAATGTTTTGTCCCTCATCGGCAGGAAGACCATACTGATTTATCTGGTCATTGCTCCTAAGAACATAACATTCAACATCTTTTATCGGTAAAAGATGAGGTTGCCAAATGTACCCAGTATTACCAGGGTAATTAGTTTTGTTTTTGCCAACGGTGTCTTGAGGGTTCCAAAATTCATAATTTAATCCACCTTTTAATTTATAGCTGAAAACTTCAGCATTTATAGTACCTACATCTGAAGATTTCAAAGGGTCAATGATAAAGTTTTCGCAAGGGCTAAGAAATATTCCTGCTTCATCTTCAATTACGATTCTTAATACTCTTTTTACTTTGACAGGTTTCTTTGAATAAACGATTTCGAATTCGGTACCCGGATCACTTTCCCAGGATGTCCATGATTGGTTACGGTTTAGTTTTCCGGTTGAAACTTCATATTCACCTTGAGTAGGATCTATGTTTTTTAAATTTGGCAGGATGTTCGGAAACTGGAAGTTGAAGTATCCGTTAGCATCAGTTTGAGATGTAAACAAAGTATATGTACCGGGGAATGCTTCCGGATACTTTGCATTTGTGTTGCTTTTGATAAGCTTTGATGCTTCACCCGGTTCATCGGATACGAGGCATGAAATAAGGCTTATCTTACGACTGTTGAGTGGACGAGAATTACCTGCCTTTGCAGGAAATTCATATACGATTCGACCACTGATGCCCGACATTGGGGGCTGGTCACTGATAAGAGTGAAAGCTGATTCAACAGTAAAACTGTATTCTGTAATATCGCTGAATACCCCTGTCTCTTCGCTTATTTTATCTACGCCAAAGTCAAATTCAGGTATTTCGAAGGTTTCGAAACTGTTTTGTCCAAACAGACCCGGATTACTGCCTGAATTCAAATTTGTATTGACACCCTGAAATATATTATTATTACTTGAAAAGGCCGATAAATTGGAAGTACTGTATGTATTTGAAGCATTATTCGAATTATTCCGGCTGAATATGCTATTCCCGATAGAGAAATCCATACCATTTATATCAACCATTTTACCTTTTTGACCTTCCGACATGGATACGTAATAACGGAAAGGTTCAATGTCCATAATGCTGGTGCCTTTAATCCACAGGTAATAATCATCATTGTTGACAAGATTCTGTATTAGCCGGGTAAAGGTAACAGTGGCAACATCTTTGCCCTGAGAATCTTTTCCTGTTTTGGTAAGTCCGGATGCAACAACACTATAACCTGCTGAGCTTACTTCCACCGGGGCAAATGAACGGACATTACTTAAAAAGTGAGTTCCCTCATATAATGGGAGCCCGGGTTTCTTCGATTTACGAAGTATGTATATCTCCTTGTTATCAAGATTCTTTTTGACTCCCGGGGCATCTTTATAACCTTCATAGATGATGGCATTTAATTTATAACCGTAAACATATGTAGTGAGTGTTCCCAGATCATAGTTTTCCTGACTGAAAGTTATTATTTCATTGAGACCGCTGTAATAAGGGTTGTCAAGAATCGGTTTAAAGTAAAGCATCAGGTCGCCTTTATATTCTTTTCCTTCAAGTGAGTAAGTGAAATCTTTTTTTATTGTTCCGGGTTTAATATTCTCCGGTATGAAGCAAGTAAAGAAAAAATTACCATTTATGGCAGTAGTGGTGGATGCAAGGGGTAAAGCTGACAGGTTAAATATGCCTGCATTTAAAATGTCAACAGGGATATTTTCTTCAGGTACCGGTATTCTGGCTTTGTTGACAGTATCGCTTAGAAGAAAGCCAGCAATTAGCTTTACCTGAGCATTTGATACAGGGTAAGTTGAAGGATCGTCCTTTTCAAAGCGGTATTCAATTTTCCCGTTAACTTTGAGTTCTTGCATTCCGGCAATATTGCCCCATTGATATTTAAAAGCTGTCAATTCTCCCTGAAGGATGATCTCCTGCGTTGAGGTGTTTATTATAGACAACCTTTCCCAGTAAGTATTTCCATTAATAAACGGGATTTTATCAGAGGAAGGGTCTAAATGGAAGTATGTTTCACCGGTATATTCTTTTAAAACAGGTGAAAGGGTTTTCTTATTGTCGAAGAATTCAATCAGGAATTGGCAATTAGGATACTCATCCAATGGATTTTTATACTTCAATGTATCGAAAGGTTCCACCCTCCATGAAGAATAAAATCCAGTAACAGGATCGGCCGATAGCACAGAATCGGGATGGTTATATGCAGGTCTGACAAGGCGGATATATTTCTCGTTGCCTGTCAGTGATTGATTTTGAACCTCATATTTAAAGAAGCACACTTCGCTGGTTCCGTTATTCCTGAAATGTGCTTTTCCGGAAGGATCTTCTATAGTCACCCTCATTACGTAAGTATAGCCGGGGTTAAGACTTACCTTGTCAACAGTAAGTGAAAGCATTGTTTGGCTAAGTTCCTCTTCATATAATACCGGATATTTTGCCGTAAGGAAAGCTTCATTCGGATCGATTTCAACATTTTCCGGTATTTCCACTAATTCAAAATGGTAACTGGGGTTCTGTATTGCAATAGAAGGTTGCAACCAGCTGACAACTACTGACTGAGGACCAAGGCTTGTGTAAATGTCCCCGCAGTAGATGTTATTGAAGACAGGAGGTTCGAAGTTGGTTACCATGAAGAAAGTGCTGCAGCCCATTGGCTCTTCCAGTGAAAGAGGCTGCCCGGTATTGAAGTCGTAAGCAGTAACACATATTTGGTAAGCTCCCTCAGGCAGTCCTGCACCTGTTATCAGTTCCGATAGAGTAATTCCTTCTATTACAATATGTTTAAGATTAAATGCATCTGATATATTATCTACATTGACGATATAAGTAGATCCGGATTTAAGCATGATGGGATTTACTGGCTTGTAATCGGGCTCAGAAACAGCGCTTACACCATTGTCACCACGTATAGCAACTTTTAAATATAAATCAATATCGTCAGCCCCTATAGTTGTATTTGAAAGGGTGATTATTATTTTGTTAGGTATATTCATATAATCCGAAATTGAGGAAGTATATGGCGGGGTTACTGTTACGTTGACAGTAACAGGGTAGGGTTGCGACATTGAAAACAGGGGTAATGCCAGAATAATTAAGAGTAAGACGACTTTTATGGGGTAGGATTTTGCTTGTGGGGATTGTTTCAATAATCCGCTAAAACTTGTAATTCTCAGAGGTCGCTTCGTTTCGCTGCCAATGACGATTCCTCCCTTAAGCTGTGTGGGGTCAGATTTTGTAAACATAGCTTATCATGACTTTAGTTTCGTTAAAACTTTTAATTGAGGAAGACTCAGGATACATGTTCTGTATGAGTCCAAGGTTGAGTTTAAAAGAGTGTTTTGGATGAGGGCGCCATGACATTGATGCTGTCATGTTATTAACCCATCCATCTTCATTATTAAGATTACTTCTATTGACAGCAATACCAATATTGGAATTCAGTTTTCCTTTAAAGAATGACTTTCCTGCATTGGCACTGACGCCATATATAAGTTGTTCCATATATGATGAAATCATTGATGTATAGTTTAATCCTGCAGTAATACTTACTCCTGATTTCAGATGGTTAAAGAAATAATTAATAAGAGCCATTCTGCTGTAAACTTCAGTATTATTGGCAGTGAATGGGTTATGGTCAGTAAGGTCCATCAACATAAGGTTAAGCTGCACCATCTGCTGGTTTTTTGAATTATTGAAAGTTAGCATTGGTGTGAGTGTAACGTTTCTGTTGCTCTGATAAAGCTTTATTGTATCGTTAAGTGGCAGGCGGCCTGCTTGTTGATTAATGCTGTAATTGCTGAAAGATCCGTTAATGCTGAATACTTTTCCGCTGTTGTAACTGAAATTGGCCATTGAAATAACTCGACTTGACTGAGATGCTTTATTCTTTTTCAGGTTGTCGTTTTGTAATCCAATATTTCCGCTGAATGAAAATTTGTTTTTAAACAGCCTGAATTTTGTATTTACTGTTATGTTTTCAATGTCAGTATTAAAATAATAAGCTCCAAACGACTGATAATTGGGGTCTATGCGCCTGTATTGCAATCCTATGGAAAACTTACCGGCGTTATAGTTTAAAGTAGAAAGCAGGGCAGTAGAGTATTCTGATGATGAGTTTACGCTGAAATTAGCAAGAAGATTTTGCAGTGTGGCGCTTCCGGTTTCAAATGGCTGGATGCTTGAAAGATTTTTAGTTAGCAGGCTTGCAGCTCCTTCAGTTTCCCATGTAAGTTTTTTAAAGAAAGTAAACTTAAAATGAGCGCCAAATACTGAGTTTGCCTGAGGTGTTTTAGATCCGTAGAGAGAGTTGTCAAAAGAAAGTGTATCATCTTTTATTTGCAGGAATATTAAATCAAAAAAGTTATTCTGAGAGCCCATTCCAATTTTAAAGCTATATCCTTTTCTTGTTGGGGTTTGAAGTGTGTCGTTTGGGTTAATTGTGTTGGGAACTGTCTTCTGGTTGAAATTCCCGTAAACAGCGCCAAATCTGAAAATCCCCGGATTGAGTTCTATTCCTGCTCCAAGAAACGAATGCCCGGCAAGAGTATAAGGGGAAAACGACATGTTGCGATATCCCAAATGAAGCTTTATCCATTTATATTCCGGACTTAAACCAAACCTGTTGAAAGGTTGGGCGTAAGAAAAATTATTGTTGCTATAGAGAAAAGAAAACGGAAGCCTGAAGCTGTAAACTGAAACATCTACATTTCCTGACAGAACATAATTGAACGGATCCCGGGTTGATTTTTTACCTGTGATGTTATATAAATTAGCTGAAGCAGAAAGAGTACCATCTATTGAAAAAGGTTTTTCAGTTTTAATTTTAGATAAATCCTGAGCTAAAATATTGCTGATATTGCAGATTAGGAAGATAAGTATTAGGGTCAGGCGGTTCATAAAGAGTTTTTTATAGATAAAACTTAAGCAAAACTCATAATCAAAGTTAAATAAAAAACAAACATAAAAATAATAACTAAGTAATATTTGTTTCTATTTAAAAATGGACATCAATCCAACCTCAACAGTACCCTAGACCAAAAAAGTGGGTTGATATTGGTATTTCAGTCGAATGAGGTACGGTTGAAATTTATATAAGTTGTCTATTTATTAAGAAACATTATAAATAGATTATTGAATTGATAATAAATCAATTAATGAAATATTTGAAAATATTAAGAAAAATAAAGGCTGTCATTTACAAGAATGACAGCCTTTAGCTATAATTATTAAAAACAAATTATTTCTTAATAACCTTAATCTTAGCAATTTGTTGATTGTTATTATCAACATTGATAAGATAGAATCCGTTAGGAAGAGTATTTAAAGAAAGTGATTCTCTTGAAGATACAACTTTCTTTATCATAACCACCTGACCTGAAATATTTACAACGCGTATAACGTTTCCATTTTCAAGTCCTGAAACAGTGATAAATCCTGTAGTCGGATTAGGATAAGCAAATACATTGTTTTTAGTGAAATCAACCACTGAAGTTTTAACACCAACTCTGTATGTTCTTACAGTCTTACCATTTTCAGAAGTTACTACCACTTTGTCATTGTTTGCCATTGTAGCAGTTGACTTAGGATTGCCCTTGGTATCGAGAATCACATAAGTAGCTCCATCAGAGATAGTTATATTAGCAAGAAAATCTTCAACAGAAGTTTCAGGACTAACACCGTTTATTTTAGAAACATTTGCATTAACTACCTGATAAATGTCAGAATAAACAAAAGCTTCGTAACGGGCAGCATAATCGCTCCAGAGTTCAAGAGTGTAAGTTTTCTTTGTAGTACCGTCGGCAGCTGTAACAATCAACTTATCATCTTCATAAATTGAGCCATCTACTCTTTCCTGTCCCAATTTATTCTGGAGAACAAATGTTGCTCCCGGAGCAGGGATGAGGAATTTATAGAGAGCCTGTACGCTTGTTCCGTCAGGTATAAGTTTAATCATTAAAGCAGTTTGGTCAATTTCATAAACTTCTGAAAGAACATAAGCATCAGTTGACTTGCTGTTTGGTTTCAGCTGATAAGTGATTTTTGTTTCACCATCCTGAGCAACAACCTCAAAGAAAATATTCTCTGATGCTAAAACATCTGCATAAGTAGAATCGTGTTTCATTTGAACAAATGGTGCATAAGAACCATCAGCTTTGAAAGCACTGTACAAAGAAGCATTTGCAGGAGGAGTACAATTTTCGAACACTTCACGTAAAGTAGTTGTAGATTCGAAATTGGATATTATACCTGTAGAACCTGTGATTGTAACTGTATATTTGCTTGAAGTAAGGGCTGCATTATTATCAAGTCCAACAGCTGTAGCAATTATTGTATATCTTGAAGTATTATTTTTATTTCTTGAGATAACCGTTAACTGATCACCATTTTGAATAGGATCTGCATCTGAAAGAACAGTTGTGCCTCTTGTAAATGTGATAGTTTGTCCTTCAATAAAAATAATTCTTTGTTTAAATTCAGCTAATGTAATTCCTGTCTGAACACCACCGCTTATTGTTTCATTCATAGAATAGCCTTTACTTACATTGTACGAAGCTGAAGCTACTGTAGAAATAAATTCAGTAATCGGATCAAGTTCCTGGGAACCAATATCATTAGCAAGCATTCCTCTTGTTTCGGGATAAGCATATCCTTCAGTTGCCCAATATGTTTCAGTATGCCAGAACCATTCAGATGGTCTTCCGGTAATAGTGTCAAGGAAAGATCCACCCGGTTCTGTGTTGCCTTTATAAATATTAGGTAATCTGGTTAAAGCCTGATTTTGGTCAAAGTTAGTAGAAGGAGGTTGCATAAGTCCAAATGGTGCATTTGAGCAACGGCCTAAAATATCAATAACTTCTACATCGTATGGGTCTCCAAGAGGTTTTAAACCTTCACGAACTGAGTCGCCTACAATTTTATAAAGAATCCAGTCATCATTATACCAGCCTCCGCAAATATTTGAATAGTTGGCTAAACCTCCAGAGTCTTCATTAAGTTCAATACCCCAAGGATTATCTCCATTTTTAAAATTAACATCAATTTCGTTGTAAGCTGGATATAAGTAACCAGTTGCATCCTTGTCATTTGGAAAAGCCCAGGCGAGTACAAATACATCACCACCTTCAATTATTGAGTTGACGCTAAGGTCAGATTGTAATATTCCGGGTTGAACCTGCCAGCTTGCTTCATCCTGCCATACAAAGCCAGGTATATATCTCCTGAATCGGTTAGCCCAGTCTGTTTCAGTATTGAATGCTGAAATTGCAGCTGCCGGACTTAAATTATTTGTACGTGTAATAACATAATAACTTAGGTCAAGTGGTTGATTACCAGGGTTACAAATTTCAAGGAAGAATTGTCTCCAACCGGCACGGAATACTATATCAGAAAAGAATGGTTCAGCTGAAAATGGTTGTGCATTACTGCTGACATCAGATTCCTTTTCAAAGCGCACCCTGTAAGTAAGTAATGTAGTATCATCTTCAGCAGTTGTATAGATTTTAACAGTTTTTGCATCATCTGAACCAAAAAGAGAAGTAGCACGGACAACTTCAATTTTACAATCAGGATCCTGAGGTTTTGCTACTAGCGCCGGAATTCCATCCCAGCTGGCAGGAACTTTAACGACATAATTTAATTTTGTCGGAGAAAAATCTGGTATAGTATCACCTTTCCATCCATAAATACCTTTAAGTTCTTGAGGTATATCTGGCCATGTTATTGAAGCAAGATTTGCATTATGGCTAGGAATATATTGTTGAACTTTAATAAAGTATTCTTTAACAGAAGAATTATTTTCAGCAGTAACTTTAAGTTTGTCTCCTCTTTTAAGGTCAGGTCTTTTAACACCGTCAATCCATACTATTTCCCATTTAGCCTTTTCAGGTTTTTCAAGGTATTTCAATAAAGTATCAACTCTTTCGCTATACCCTGCAAATATTGTATCCATTCCGGCTTCTAACTCACTTACAACATAAGGAGTGTTCCATGTTCCGTTTGTGTTTCTTCTGTTTTTTGGCATTACCCTGCATTCAGAAGAAGAAGGAGGTAAAAGATTGAGTCCGAACTTTATAATATCCATTTGGTTTCCGCACGCATAAAGGGTAAGGGTATCGCCTGTTCTTACAGAAGTGTAGGCAGAATCAAGTCTGCTTGGAGTTTGAAGGTATTTCCAGGCAATACCTTCAGCATAATTAAATTCATTCATAATTGAGTCCTGACGACGAGCACCCCAATCAACATCCATTGTCTTTTTAGTCCAGTCAATTTTGATAGAGCTTGATTTTAATCTGTCAGCAGTGAGCCTGTAATTTCCATGATTTCCAATAGTCCAGAATTCTTTACGGCCTTGTTCCCATCCTCCGTTTGTGAGAGTAGGTACAGGAAGCCATTCTGAGTCTGTAATATCAACACCGCGGGCTTTTTCCCAATCGATATTTCCTTTAGTAATATTTGATTTACGGACAAGAATTGAATTGCCAGTTGCATCAGGTACACCTGCAACATCGCTTGCGCCATAATCGCCTGGACGTTGTGAAGTAGAACTCGTAAATACACCGTTAACAGCATCAACGACAACTGAATCATTGGGTGAATAATGATGCATTATATAAAAACAGTAAGTACCTCCCCAGCATACGAGTGCATTGTAACCAACTGAAATGCTGTCTGTAGGATCACCGTTGGGTGATTCAGAAGCATGAATCTGAAGATCGGCTAAGAGCCACATGTCATGTTTTGTATTTGAACCTGCATTTTCAAGAGGATGAAGAATAGCCTGTTCATCTCCCCAATCACAGACAGTAGCAATAACGTAAGTTTCACCAGGTCCAAGCATCTTTGACGGGAGCCTTACAAATCCATCAGTAGTTCGTGAATATGTATTTACCGTATCCCACGGAGCATAAGACCATGGAGAGATGTTACCTACATCAAACTCTCCAAGATCAATAGGCTTAGTTCCCATGTTGCACAACTCAACATAAGAGTGATGGTAATTATCCATTCTGACTTCGGAAAAAATCAGATTCTGGTATGGTTTCTGTGCACTGACAAAGAACACAGATACCAGTAGGAAAAAGAGTAAAAGTTTAAATTTCATAGTTATAAAATTTATGTTATTAATGAATGTTTATATATGATTTTTTCTTAAAAATACCCTCCCTGAGTTTTTTCTTTAAATAAAGAATCCTAAAATTAAAAATTATTTAAAGATATTAAAAACCTGCCATTATTTATATTTAGAATGTATAGCAAAATGAGAGGTCAAATATTTCTTTTGTAACATACTTATGTATCTTTTGTAACCTTTCATGTAATTTTTACCCCTTGAGATTTAAAAACGGAATTTAAACGGTGTATGTTTTTATATTTTTAATTTATAGCAAAACCAAAGTATTATATCATTAAAACTTAATGATAACAGCACTTTAAATATTTGAATTTTTTCTAAATGTTTGAATTTTTAATTGAGGGGAAAGGATTTAAAGGAAAAGGCATTAAAATTTCGTTTTTATGATACATATGTTATAAAATTATCTCAAAACGAAATTTTTAACC
>JAGODU010000134.1 GCA_017998095.1 Prolixibacteraceae bacterium
ACAGTACATAACAAAGTCAGGCCGGTTTATCCGTGCACATTCGTTGGACGAGTTGCCGCAAATATGGGATATATTCGTGGGCAACATGAGTGTTATCGGACCTCGTCCGGGACTTTGGAATCAGGATCTGTTGACAGCCGAGAGAGATAAGTACGGTGCAAATGACATCAAGCCGGGGCTGACCGGATGGGCTCAGATCAACGGGCGTGATGAACTGGAAATTCCGGTTAAAGCTAAATATGACGGCGAGTATGCGAATAATCTCGGATTGAAGATGGATATTAAGTGTTTCCTGGGAAGCCTTCATGTGTTCGGTAAGGACGATAGCGTTGTAGAAGGTGGCACCGGGGAGATGAAGAAGCACGGGAGTGCGGCGGATAAATGAGGAAATAAACTTGAAAAATATATTGATCACGGGAGCAGGTTCATTTGTTGGAACCACAGTACAGCGCCATTTAGAGACGTTTCCAGATAAATATAAAGTTGCAGTGGTTGGTACAAAGAATGGCGAATGGAAAAAAGTAGATTTCTCACAATTCGATGTAGTCTACCATGTTGCTGGATTAGCTCACTCGGATGTTGGAAAGGTAACAGAAGAAGTTAAGAAACTTTATTACGCGGTAAACTGCAATCTCGCCATTGATGTTGCGAAGAAGGCAAAGGCAGAAGGGGTGAAGCAGTATATCTTCATGTCATCTGCGATTGTTTATGGTGATTCTGCGCCAATCGGAAAAGAGAAGACGATTGGCAGGGAAACACCGTACTCACCAGCAAACTTTTATGGTGATAGTAAGGTGCAGGCGGAGAAGGGCTTGTTACCATTAACAGATGACAGCTTTAAGGTCGTAATCCTTCGTTGCCCGATGATTTACGGCAAAGAAGGCAAAGGGAACTTTCCAATCCTGGAGAAGATGGCACAAAAGATGCCGCTGTTCCCGAAAATCGAGAATAAGCGGTCAATGCTTTATGTTGGCAACCTTGCCGAATTTGTCCGGCTCATGGTTGAGAATGAAGAAGAGGGCATATTCTGGCCTTGTAATCGTGAATGGAGCAATACAAGTGAACTGGTGAGGATTATCGCTGCTTGTCATGGGAAGAAAGTCAGGCTTGTGCCCGGATTCGGATGGGTGCTGAAAGGTTTGAGCCATGTTACTGGGTATGTTAATAAAGCATTCGGTAACTTGGCGTATGAGAGTGGACTGGGAGATTATAAGACTGAGTATCGGTTGTATAGCTTGGCACAGAGTATAAAGGAGACGGAAGGGTAAATGGGGAAACGAATACTATTCTTGGTTAACCACGATGTGGTAATCTACAACTTCCGCCTTGAAATTGTTGAGCGGTTTATAAAAGATGGTCATGAGGTACATATCAGTTCTCCTTATGGTGAACGTATAGATGATTTGGTAAAAATAGGAGCAAAGTTCCATGAGATAAAGATGGAGCGCCATGGGATGAATCCAAGGGAAGAGCTAAGGATACTGGGCGAGTATAAAAAGCTCATGAAAAAAGTAAAGCCAAGTATATGTTTAGGATTCACTATCAAGCCAAACATCTATGGTGCGATTGCGTCTCGAAAGTACAATATTCCATTTGTGGCAAACATCACAGGTCTTGGTACTGCTGTCGAGAATCCGGGGCTCAGCCAAAAGATAAGTATCCTACTATACAAGTACGCATTTAAATCTGTTCAGCGTGTGTTCTTTCAGAACGAGGAGAATAAAAAATTTTTTGATGCTCATGGATTGGCAAAAGAGAAAGGTATGATCATTCCTGGTTCAGGAGTCAACCTGGAGCGGTATCCATACAGAGAGTATCCGGAAGATGGGACAATTAAATTTGCCTTTATCAGCCGCATCATGAAGGAGAAGGGTATTGATCAGTATCTCGATGCTGCGGAAGCGATGAAAGGACGGAAAGTAGAATTTCATGTATGCGGCTTCTGTGAGCCAGAATATGATGGACGACTACAGGATGAAGATAAGAAGGGCGTTGTGCAATACCATGGTATGATCCGGGATGTCACGGGCTTTATGGGTATGATGCATTGCATTATTCATCCAACTTACTATCCAGAAGGGTTGAGCAATGTATTGTTGGAGGCTTGCGCAACTGGCCGACCAATAATTACAACGGATAGATCCGGTTGCAGGGAAGTCGTTGATGATGGAATTAATGGATATATGATTCCGTGCCAAAGTAGTGAAGAACTTATAAAAGCAGTCGAGAAGTTCATCGCATTGCCCTTTGATGAGAAAAAGAAGATGGGTACTGAAGCGAGACATAAAGTTGAGCGTGAATTTGATCGGCAGATTGTTGTTCAGAAGTATGTGGATGAAGTCAGAAAGGTATAACCCATTATGGATTACAAGAGATTTCTAAAAAACAAACAACTTCGAATTCAAATACTCCACTATTTGGAATGGATACCAGATAGGATTATGATAAAGCTTCAATTTAGAGTTCATAACGGAAAGACTCTTAACCTTAAAGACCCAAAATCTTATACTGAAAAATTGCAATGGTACAAATTAAACTATCGCGATCCCATTATGACAACTTGTGTGGACAAATACTCTGTAAAAGAATATGTGGCACAAAAGTTGAATTCTACCGATTGTATTATTCCAACTATAGGACATTGGTTAAAAGCAGATGAGATTGATTTTAATATGCTTCCAAATAAATGCGTATTAAAAACTACGAATGGAAGCGGAACTAACATTTTTTTTGATCGGGACAAAACTAGAAATTATGAAGCAATAAGACAACAGCTGGATGTCTGGTTAAATCAGGTTAATAAAAGTGCCGGTCGAGAATGGGCGTATGATAATGTAAAACCTAGCATAATATGTGAGCCCGTTTTAGAAGCAACAGATCAAGCAGGAAAAGGTCTAGATGATTATAAGTTTTTTTGCTTCAATGGGCATGTTGCCATGAAATGGGTAGATTATGATAGATTTGTCGATCACAAAAGAGTGCTTTTTGACGCACAAGGAAATCGTCTAAATGTTTCATGTACGTATCCTAACCCGGAGAGTTTTGAATATCCAGAAGAAGCATTTAGAGTCTTACAGCCAATTGCAGAGAAACTAGCGGAAGGCTTTCCCCATGCTAGAATTGATTTATACTACACAAGCCATAAACCCTATTTTGGGGAGATAACATTTTATTCGGGATCTGGGTATGAATTGTTTAACCCTGATAAATATGATTATGAACTTGGAAGGTATTTTGTATTGCCATCCAAAGAATAATGAGTAGGAGGGAAAAGAATGATAGAAGCATTTATAGGGAGAGCTATGTTTGCAATTGACAAAGCACGTAATAAATTCATTAATGCATTCTATAAAAAAGAATTTGAAAAATGCGGGGATGATGTTTACATTGCAAGAAATTGTTCTTTTACACCCCATAATATAAGCATAGGAAATCATGTCTTTATTGGGGGGGTTGTGTTTTTCAAAGTGTGCACGGGAAGATTTCTGTTGGAAATCATGTGATGTTTGGCCCGTGTGTACATATTCATGGTGGGAACCATATTGTTAATGAAATTGGTATATATATGGATGAAGTACAAAAAGAACCAGGATCCGACGGAATTGTAATAATAGAAGATGATGTCTGGATTGGTGCAAATGCAATAATATTGTGCGGTGTCCATATTGGAAAAGGTTCAGTGATTGGAGCGGGTAGTATTGTCACCAAAGATGTACCACCATATTCTATCTCAGTAGGAAACCCTGCAAAAACGATTAAAATGCGTTTTACAGAGGAAGAAATTGATATTCACGAACGGACATTAGAACAAAGAAACAGAGAATAGTCTGATTGCCCAAACCTGTATGCTGTTCAATTAGATAGTATAAAAGCGCAGAGAGGAGATTAGGGTTGAAATCAAATTCTGGAGAAAACCGTGTAGCCAAAGAAAAGACTAATGGAAATAGTAAGTACATAATATTTTTTGGTCGATTTGAATTGCCAGATAAAAATGCGCTTGCACATAGGGTGCGATCAAATGCATATGCTCTTTCGTACTCTGGATATAAACCGATTCTTGTTGGATATGCAAGAGGAGAAGATGCCAATCAACATTATATAGATGATAGATATATTCCGATTGAGTGTTATACGATAGAATACCCACGGACACAATATCTGTGGCTATTTGAAAATGGTGATGAAGTAATTAAAAGAATAATTGTCGAGAAGGGCTCACAAAATATTAAAGCTATTGTTTTTAATGGGGTTGGATATCGAAATATAAAGCGCATTTTACAATTTTCCAGTCAATATAGCATTCCATGTGTATATGATGTAGTTGACTGGTTTCCATATTCTTCTCGAACGTCTATTAGAGATAATGTAAAGAGGTTAGAAGATAATTTGATAAGGAGGAGGCTGCTGGGAAGGATTAAAAATTATATTTTTATTAGTTCATATTTAAATGACCTATATTTCCCAAAAGCTGAGCATAAAATCGTTATTCCATCATTAACAGCAAAAAAAGATAAAAGGTTTTCAGATCTACCACATTATGTAGCAAGGGATGAAATAACATATTGTTATGTTGGAAGTCCTGGGCTGAGAGGATCAAAAGAGAGACTGGATTGGTGTGTAGAAGCATTCATGAGTGTAGCGGCAGAATCATCAAAGCTGCTTATTTATGGAATAACAAAAGAAGAATATTTAGATTATTATCATCAGATTGATGTTGACCAAAGGGTTATATTTATGGGTCGAAGACCAAATAGAGAATGTGTATTAGCAATTGCAGAAGCTGATTTCTTTGTTTTTGCTCGAGAAGATACCCAGGTATCTCGAGCAGGATTTCCTACAAAATTTTCTGAAAGTTTTGCGATTGGGACGCCTGTTATTACTACGCCTACAAGCGATCTGGGAAAATATATAATTGATGGTAAAAACGGTATTTTGTCAAAAGAGTGCACATATGATTCGTATCTGCAAGCATTTTCAAAATCCGCAAGTTGCTCAGTAGAAGATCGAAAATCCATGCGCATACTATCATCACCACTTGATGAAGAATGTTGGCGAATTCCTTTATCATCCTTTGTAAATAGTTTGAAATGATTCTTGAATAATAACCGGTCGAATATATCATTGAGTCAGTTACTTATTATTCGATGGACTGAAAAAATAATTGATGAATATACTCTAATGATTCTAACATATAGGATTAGATGGAGGGTAAATGGAACTTAACAGAAACAATGATAATTTAAGAGATAGATTAAGACTTCGGTTTTCGGATGTTCTATTGCTATTGATATTCTGCATTAATTTCATACCACAACTAAAGGAAATCGTTACGAGCACGGTTGTATTGATTGCTGAGATTGTGTGGATAATATTTATTGTACTAGAAGAAAAAAGAATAAAAACATGGTCAATTGCTCTGCTCATTTGGTTTGTAGTATGCTCGCTTATTACTTTATTAATGGGTAATTTAATGGTATTTAAGGTTCTTGTTTTTGAGTTCTTTAATCTACTATTTCCATTTGTTGCTGTTCAAGTTGTTGTTGAAAGAAATTATGACGATATAGATTTCTATATAAAAGCATGTATAGTACTGGCGGTTTTTTCTGTAGGTTATACTTATTTTCAAACACATGCAATGAGTCTTGCTAGCTTGTACTATAGAACTAGTGATTCTTATACAGCTGCGTACGTATCTGTAGTATTGTTGCTCATTTTTCTATACATACTTTTCAATTCTAAAAGCTCTAAATTTGTAAGAATACTATACATTATAGTCATCGGTTTCTTGGTATTCTCAATAATATTTTACAGTTTCTTTATTGGATTAATAGTATTTGCCATCAGCGCTAGTCTATTTATTATATTCATGAAGGCCAATTCTTTTTCAAAAAAACTATTGTATTCTATACTACTGGTGTTGGGTGTGCTAATATTGGCATTTAATTTAGATAGTATATTACAAGGCCTTTATAATGCTACTGAAAATCATTACTATAAAGAAAAAATCTTTGATATTATGCTTGGATTAAGAGGAAGCAGTTTTGGGTATACAACTTCAGAACGTATGAATGTTTATTCTATTAGTCTCCAAACAATTAAAGAATCTCCTTTTATAGGCTGTTTTTGGAGATTGAACGATGAAAACATTAGGTCACTTATTAGCTACCATTCTTCTATATTTGATATGATTGCTATGTATGGTGTATTATTTGGAATCATCCCAATGTACTTTTTGATTTCACCTTTTAAAATAATAAAGAAATTCTCAACATCTGATCATGCATTAGTAGTTTCGATGATGATTGCAGTTATCCTTATATTGCTTCTCGATAATATGGTTTCAGGAATCGGGATAGTTGCCTATTTTATGACATGGTGCATAATAATGAAGAGGCACTACGACGAAGAATTAAGGAAGAATTATGAATAAGATTATGATGATCCTTTCATCCGCTAAGGTGGGAGGTCCATATGTATCACATAAAAGAATCATGGAAAGTTACTTGAGTAACAAGTATTATTTCGTTCCTTTTTATAAGCCTAGAATAAGACAAATAATGACGAGGAAATTTTTCCGTGATTTCAAGCTGACTATTAAGGAAGAAAAACCAGATTGCATTCAAATACCTGGATTGCAAATTGATGCGTTCTTTTTGTTACTCTATATAAGAATAATAGACAAAACGATTCCCACTGTCTTGGTTGTTCATGGAAGCGTTACAGAATCAATGCGAAAAGACTTTTTAACTCGAGTTGTTGGAGTTGCAATGGAGAAATGGAGTTTGAAAAGAGCCACCATTACCTATGGTGTTAGCGACTATGTGGGAAATCTATCTATTGTAAAACGACATTGTTCTAATTATGCTGGCACAATATATAATCTTCCATTTTGTAATACCAATGGTTTAGTTGATGTGGATGCACTTAGAAGGAAACTTGGTATTAGTCCGGACTCCTTTGTTGTAGTTTCCACAGGGCGTATTACTCAGGAAAAGGGATATGACAATCTGTTACAGGTTATGGATAATTTAAAATTGCATGAAGATATAAGGTTTCTTATAGTAGGCGATGGCCCATATTTACCAATCATTAAAAAGAAAAAACTTGAGAATGTTATTTGCACTGGACAGGTTGACGATGTATCGCAATTTCTAGCTATATCAAATCTATTTGTTATTCTGACAAAGCATGAGACATTGTGTAATTCCATAATTGAGGCAGGAATGTTCAAATTACCATGTATTGCGACAAGGGTTGGAGGTATTCCGGAGATTATTACTGAAGGATGCGGTAGTTTAGTTGAGGTTAATTCGATTACTGAAACAGAGAAAGAAATACTTAGATATAAGGACAGTACTTACTTGTGTGAAGAAATGGGTGAAAACCTTCAAAAGCGAATTGATACTGTTTTCTCAGAGCGACGCAATATGGAAAAACTGGATAATATCTATAACAAAGTATTAGGAGACCAGCTATGAAAATTGGCATCATTACAATGTACTATAATTCGGTCAATTATGGAGGGCTTTTGCAAGCGTTTGCCCTCTGTGCAGTATTAAAGAAGTATGGGTATGATGCAGAGCAGATTAGTTATAACAATAAAGAAGGTTTTGTGAAGAGATTTGCAAAAAGGCTCCTAAAACATCATGATAAGAATACAAATGAATCTGTATCGGAGTACAGGAGAATAATTAAGCTACGTGAAGCAGCAATTAAAACACAAGCTGAACACATCATTCCGCATTCAAATACTGTGTATAGTAATAGCACCATTTATAGAACAAATAACATTTATACTGCATTTATTGCAGGGAGTGATCAAATTTGGAATTCTCCATCCGTTGGATATTTTTTGAACTTTGTTAATGGTAATAATAAAAGGATTGCATATGCTGCCAGTATCGGGAAAAAACAAATTGAGGAGAGATTAGAAGAAAAATATAAATCAGCTTTTGAAAAATTCAATTCTATCTCTGTGAGAGAAGAATCTACCAAAAAAATAGTTCAACGATATACAGATAAAAATGTTTTTGTAGTATTTGATCCAGTTTTACTAGTTGAAAAAGAGGAATGGAATGAAATAAGAGAAGATTCTGGTATAAATGAAGACTATCTCTTTTGCTATTTCCTGGGATCAGATGATCGATTGAGGAAACTTGCGGTCGAATTTGCAAATAATGAAAGACTGAAGATAGTTTCTTTTCCGCATCTAAATGGATATGTAAAGAATGATGTTGCTTTCGGTGATTATCAAGTATTCGACGGAAATTTAGGAGTCTTTATTGATTGTATCGCGAGAGCGAAATGTGTTTTTACTGATAGTTTTCACGCTACTGTTTTTTCTTCATTATATAATGTACCGTTTGTTTCTTTCAGTAGAAAAGGGAAAGAGCAGATGGATGGCAGGATCACGGATTATTTAGATTTGATTGGGAACAGAAAACGTTTCTGCCATGATGAGAGAGACTTTTCGCTGGCTCATATTTTATCTGTTTGGAATATAGAATGTATTGAAAGACAAGATTTTTTAGAGAAAAAGGAGCAATCAATATTATTCTTACTAAACAGCTTAAATGGTTGAAGAAGGGGTACATAGTTGATGACTGAATCTTTACAACGAAAATTTGGTGCAATACTATCATATATTAACTTATTTATAGGAACAATAGTTAATTTAGTTTTTATTCCGATAGTACTTTCTACAATAGGGAAAAGTGAGTATGGTATATATCAACTCGTTGCATCGATAGTGTCATATTTGGCTATTTTGGAGGGGACCTTATCGACAGTTACTGTTAGATTTTATTCTCGTTATAAAGCACAATCAAATGCTGAAAAGATGCGACAGACAGTGGCTACATCGCGTATTGTATTCTTTGTAATTAGCTTACTGTCCGTTGCCGTTGGATTATGCCTAGTTTTTTTGCTCGATATCCTTTATGCATCCTCACTATCGGCATTAGAAATAAAACACGCACAATACTCGTTGGCGATTCTTTTAATTCAATTGTTTGTTGAAATTAATGGATGTATTTACACTTCGATAATAATTTGCCACGAAAAATTCGTTTTCGCAAAGCTTATTGCAATTGCATCAACTCTGTTAAATCCAACTCTTGTATTAATAATTATAAGAGGTTTTCCGTATTCAATGGCAATGGCAGGTGTTCACTGTTTAGTATCGGTTTGTCTGTTATTGGTAAAGATATATTATGCTAGAGTAAGAATAGGTGTAAAACCAAGTACGGGAGAAGTAGAAAAGAATTTGTTAAGAGAAATGATGGTGTTTTCTATTGGGCTATTGTTATCTGTAATAGCGGATCAGCTATTTTGGAAAACAGATCAAATTATATTGACAAAGACGAACGGAACAACAGTCACAGCTATTTATTCAATTGGAGCTACTATATATACTGTTTTTATTTCTCTTTCAACAGCAATAAGTGGGGTGTTTCTGCCAAGAGTATCTCAATTGGTTGTTGAAAGAAAAAACGATCAACTAAACAGTTTATTTGTCAAAGTTGGTAGATACCAATTCTTTGTTTTGTCTTTGGCATTGACTGGTTTTATCCTTTTTGGTAAAGAATTCATAAATCTTTGGGTCGGTCCAGATTTTAACGATGTTTATATAATAGTACTACTAATCCTCGCTCCTTTGACGCCGGATTTATGCGAAGCGGTCGGTCTGTCGGTACTTCAAGCAAGAAATCAGTTTAATTTTAGAGCATATCTATATATCGGGATGGCTATTCTTAACTTTCTATTAACGTATTGGCTTTCCATAAGATATGGAGGTATTGGTGCTGCGTTAGCTACGTGTTTATGCATCTTGTTTGGTAGTTTATCAGTATTAAATGTGTTTTATATAAAAAAGCAGAGACTTCCAATAATTCGTTTGTTTATAGAATTACTTAAAATCTCAATTGTATATATTCCACTGATTCCGCTAGGAATCTTGTTGAATAAATTGATTTCAACATATTCTTTTACTGGTCTAATTATTAAAATAGTAGTGTATTGTCTATTATATGCTATAGCTCTCATGTTTGTACTAAAAAAAGAAGAAAGAAAACAATTAATTGGATTAGTAAGAAAATTCTATAGAAGGGGACGATAAAATGAGTGACATGATAGAGGTTATTTGGAAGCTTGATTTGATTAAGTTTATATCACTAAATTATTTGTCGAAAAATATAAAACGAAAAAAAGGATGTTATGTCATTCCGTATAAAGGATCGAAGATTGAATTACATAAGGGGTCAGAAATAATTATTAATGGAAATTTAGTTCTTTGCTCCGGAAAGATCAAGGGGTCTAAGGCGGAGACATACTGTTTACTATATGAGAATGCAAAACTAATTATTAATGGAACATGTACTGTGGCGTATGGTACGATGCTACAGGGACATAAAGATGCAACCATAGAAGTGGGATCGGCACATATTAATAGTAATACAAATATTATAGCTGATAAATCAATTAAAATCGGACAGGATTGTCTCATTTCTCGTAATGTACTTATTTTTGATAGTGATTTTCATCCCGTATATGATGCAAACCATGAAAGAGCCAACCCACCCGCTCCAGTAGTAATTGAAGATCATGTATGGATTGGGGCAGGTGCGACTATATTACGTGGTGTAAATATTCAAAAAGGAGCTGTTATTGGAGCAAGTGCTTTAGTAACGGCAAAAGTACCTGAGGGCGCGATGATAAGTGCTATACCCGGAAGAGCCTTTGGAAAAATAGAATGGAGTTCGAAATAATGGAAAACTATTATACTTTAACAAATGGGGTTGCTATTCCGAAGATAATGCTTGGAACATATAGCTTAAATGGTGAAGACGCAAAAACTATGTTTAAAGCTGCATATGAAGCTGGATATAGAGGTTTTGACTGTGGACGCTATTATAAAAATGAAAGCGACTGGGGGGATGCAATTTTCTCATCGGGGATAAACAGAAAAGAT
>JAGODU010000012.1 GCA_017998095.1 Prolixibacteraceae bacterium
TTCAGTAAAACACGTACTTATCACTTAAAATGTTAATAATCCGACACAATCACTTATAAAAAATAAAAATCACTTTAAATGATTATTATCAGACTCTTTAATTATCGATCGTAAATTCTCTCTATAAAAATATAAAGATACTTTTACGAACCTTTTCAAATTACTAAACTGGAAATAATAAAATATAAATAATTTTTCATGGAAAACTCAAAAAATTTAGACGCTCTGAATTACCACAAAAGTGGCAGGCCGGGAAAAATACAGGTTGTTCCAACAAAGCCTCACAGTACTCAAAGAGATTTATCATTAGCTTATTCTCCGGGTGTTGCAATTCCCTGCCTTGAAATTGAAAAAAATCCTCAGGATGCATACGATTATACTTCAAAAGGAAATCTGGTTGCTGTTATATCAAACGGAACTGCAGTTTTAGGATTAGGAGATATTGGTGCGCTAGCCGGCAAGCCTGTAATGGAAGGTAAAGGACTTCTTTTTAAGATTTTTGCCGACATTGATGTTTTTGATATTGAAGTAAATGAAAAAGATCCGGAAAAATTCATTCAGGTAGTAAAGGCAATTTCACCTACTTTCGGAGGTATTAACCTTGAAGATATTAAAGCTCCGGAATGTTTTACCATTGAAGAACGCCTAAAGGAAGAACTGGACATACCTATAATGCATGATGATCAGCATGGAACAGCTATTATCTCAGGTGCTGCTCTTATCAATGCTCTTGAATTGGTCAACAAAAAAATAGAAGATGTCAGAATTGTTGTAAATGGAGCCGGAGCTGCAGCAGTTGCATGCGCTAATCTATATATCAAATTGGGAGCTAATCCTAAAAATGTAGTAATGGTTGACAGTAAGGGAGTTATTTCAGCAAGAAGAACTGATCTTAACAGCAGAAAGAAACCATTTGCTACTGATTTACCATGCAATACTCTTGAAGAAGCTGTTGCAGGTTCTGATGTTTTCCTTGGTCTTTCTGTTAAAGATTGCCTGACAAAAGAAATGGTCAGAACTATGGCTGAAAATCCAATTGTATTTGCTTGCGCAAATCCTGATCCTGAAATTTCTTATGAAGAGGCTATGGATTCAAGACCTGATATCGTCTTTGCAACAGGAAGAAGTGACCATCCTAATCAGGTTAATAATGTTCTTGGATTCCCATACATTTTCAGGGGTGCTCTTGATGTTCGTGCTACTGCAATAAACGAAGAAATGAAAGTAGCTGCTGTTCATGCAATAGCTGAATTAGCTAAAGAACCTGTGCCTGAAGTTGTTACTTCAGCTTATAATACTTCTCACCTCAGTTTTGGAAGAGAATATATTATCCCGAAACCTCTTGATCCCAGATTATTAATTACTGTAGCACCAGCAGTTGCTAAAGCAGCAATTGAAAGTGGTGTTGCACGAAAAACCGAAATCGACTGGGAAGATTATAAAAACAATCTTCGCCTTAGAATGGGCCTTGATAATAAATTGATACGAGGATTAAATGATAAGGCGAAAGAAAATCCCAAAAGGGTTGTATTTGCTGAATCAAACCATATCAATATGCTTAAAGCTGCTTCGGTTGCAAGAGCTGAAGGAATATGCATTCCGGTACTGCTTGGAAACGAAGAAAGAATAACTAAAATCATTACCGAAAATAGCATTGATCTTAAAGATGTTGAAATAGTCAACATGAGGCATGATCGTGAAGAAGCCTGCAGGCAAAAATATGCTAAAATGCTGACTCAAAAACGTCAACGGGAAGGTATGACTTATAGTGAAGCTTACGAAAAAATGTTTGATAGAAACTACTTTGGTATGATGATGGTTGAAGCTGGTGACGCTGATGCTTTCATTACAGGAGTATACACAAAATATGCTGATGCTATTAAACCTGCTATTGAAATAGTTGGAATGAGAGAAGGATTACGTCATATAGGGGGACTTAATATTGTAACTACAAAATTGGGAACTTTCTTCTTTGCTGACACAATGGTTAATAACCATCCTTCAAAAGAAACCCTAATTGATATTGCTACTTTAACACATGAAACTGTTAAACTTTTCAATATCGAACCGGTAATGGCTATGCTTTCTTATTCAAATTTCGGTGAACGTTCTGAAGGAAGTCCAGCCATGGTTCATGAAACTGTCAAATATATTCATGAAAATCGTCCTGATATTTTACTGGATGGAGAAATGCAGGTTAATTTTGCTCTGGATAAAAAAATGAGACATGATAAATTTCCTTTTTCAAAAATCGATGGAATGGATGTTAATACACTCATTTTCCCAAATTTAACTTCTGCCAATATTTCATATAAACTGATGCTTGAAATAGGAATGAGTGAAACTATCGGTCCTATCCAGATGGGTCTTAATAAACCAATTCATATACTAAATGTTGAAAGTTCAGTCCGTGATATTCTCAATGTAGTGACTATTGCTGTAGTTGATGCTCAGGTGGAAGAACAAAAATCAAAAATAAAGAATCAAAACGATAAGACTCGTTGTTAAAACAACAAGTTATTACTGATAATTGGATTTTTTAAAGTCATTAGCCATGTTGATTTATCTCATGACTAATGACTTTCTTATTGATATTCACTTTTATGAAATTATGTCCGGCAATAAAATGTAAAATACAGATCCTTTATCTGCTTCTGATTCAAACCAAATCTTGCCTCCAAGTTTTTCTACTATCTTTTTTGAAAGAGCCAATCCTAATCCATTGCCGCTGAATTTTCGGGATTTTGACTTTTCTGCTTGGGTGAAACTTTTAAAGATCTGACTCCTAAAATCATTCGAAATTCCAATTCCTGTATCCTTAACATAAATGACTACCCCATCCTCGTTCCTGAAATGACCAATCTCAATGAAACCTTCTTTGGTAAACTTCACTGAATTATCAATCAGATTTCGTAAAACCTGCCTGACCCTGCCAATATCGCTATGCACTGCATAAGGCTTATTTTCATCATTCCCGGAAATCTTCATTTCAAGACCTCTGTTAATTGCACAATGATGATACTCTTTTCTTAGTTCTCTTAAAAGTTTGTCAATATCAAATTCCTTATTTACCAATTTAAACTGACCAGTTTCAATTAAAGAAAAATCAAGAAGATTATTAATAATTGAAAGAAGTTGCTCTCCATTGCTCTTTACCATAGCTGAGAACTCTTTTTTCTTTTCGTAACTAATTTCTTCGTCTACAACTAGCTTGGAAAAACCAAGAATGCTATTTAAGGGTGTTCTTATTTCATGACTTATATTGGCAAGAAATGCAGATTTCAACTTATCGCTAAGTTCAGCTTGCTCAAGAGCAGTCTTTAATTCATCATCAGATTTCATCTTCTGAATTACATGGCTCATTTCGTATGAAACAAATTCAAGCATTTCCTTATCTTCTTCAGTAAACGCGTTTTCATTATCATAACTTTGTACGACAAATACTCCAATTATATCATCTTCAATTTTAAGTGGTACCCCTAACCATACTTTAGCGTTCTCACCAATAGAGTTAACAATTCCCGAATTTTTAAGTTTTTCAATATCCTTCTCCTTCAACAAAAGAGATTTCTGCGATTTAAAAAGAAAAGCTGTTAAAGTCTTACCCGATTTAAAATGACTTATTGAATCTTTCTGATCTTTGAAATGTGGCAGGAAGAAACTATCTGATTTACTATCATAAAGTGCAAGGTAATAGTTGGTAACATCAATCAACTCTTTCATTAACAAATGAATTCTTTCTATTAAATCATCCAAATCTTTAGAAACAGTTCCTGCTTGAGCAATTTCATAAATGACATTTCTAATCTTCTCATTTCTTTTCTTTTTTGTTATATCTTCATTCACCGCCAGAAAATTTATTATTTCCCCTTTTTCATCAAATATTGGAGAAATAATAACCGATTCATAATAAATCTCACCGTTCTTTTTCTTATTACTGAATTCCCCTCTCCACTCTTTACCTGAATTTATTGTGTGCCACAATTCAAGATTCTCAATTACCGCCTTTTTACCTGTCCTTAAAAACCTGGGGTTCTTACCTATAACCTCACTAAGATTATAACCCGTAACTTCAGTGAATTTGGGATTTACATATTCAATTTTACCTTCTGTATTCGTAATAATAATTGTTGCGGGACTTTGTTCTATTGCCAGAACAAGTTTTCTAAGTAATATTTCAATTTCATTTCTTTGCTTAATTTCTTCAACAAGTTGTTCTTTTTGAATAAAAAAATCACTTACTAATCGGGATAATCTTCCAAATTCATCTTGCCTAATAAAGAGTTTTTTTAAATACCCGGAATCAGAGTCACGTAAGCTTAAGGATATTAATCCCAATGGTTGAAATACTCTTGAAACCATTAATAAAATAAAAACAACTATTAAGATTGAAAAAACAATAATTACCATACCAAAACGGTTTGCAGTCCTGACATCAACAGATTCACCAATATTAAAATCATATATTGAAGTAATATTTGCTAAATCCTTACCATCCCAATCATTTAAAATAAAGCTGTTCTTTATACCATATTTAGAGGTCGATTCATCTGCATGAAAATGACCATTAAAGTCAGGCAGGTCAATAAGCACTTTACTTCCCGTAAATAATCCAATTTCAGAAAGATACTGTTCATCCCACTTCCGACCGGCGAAAAAATAACCTAAAGGTTTTGATTCTCTTTCAAGGTCTGAAGAAGGATGTACTGATGCACCGCTTATTTCAAAAATATCTGAATTTATTTTATTAAAAAAATGATAAGTCCGACCTGATGATATTAAACTACTCAATGTTTTTTCATCAAAAGGTAACATCTCTAAAACTTCATATCCCGGAGATGTATAGGAATATACCAATGATAATTCCGGGCTATATACCCAAACATAATCTGCTTCATAGGTTGATGCTGAGGCATCTATATTTTCTTTAGCCCATTGTAAATCCCTGATCTTTATGAAATTAACCATCTCATCCCAGTAAGTATAATCAAAAGTATAGGCGTTAAGGGCTTTAGATTTGAATTCTATTGTTTTTTTTAGCTGAAGATATTTTTCTTCTTTTAACTCTGAAATAACAAGATCTATTTTATCCCGTTCTGTCTTATTCAGGAGTATAAAACCAAAGGTTACAATTATTACATAAATAACCAGGAAAATTATTATTTGTCCCCGGGTTGATTTAATCATTATTAAAATTCTTTTCTGATCTTTAACTCAAAAGCAGAAGAAGGCACATCATAAATATCTCTTATTGCTTGCTTTATTTCATCATCAATAATAAAATCATGATAATATCCGGCATCTATGAATAATCCTTCACATAATGAATATGTCAATATAACATTTCCTCCAATAAAGTTCAATCCGGATTTTTCAATGTCCAAATTATATGAATTAAATAACTTTGATCCTATTCCGCCTTGCACCTTTGTTGCTATTGAAAATCTTTCTGAAAAGTCTTTTTGATATTCTAATCCTAATTCATAAAAGGTCCCTCCCAAATTTGCCAATAAATCAACGTTTATATCTGCAAAGACTGTAAAATCACCAATCGGATAAAATACTCCGGCAAATAATTCCATGGTTACCGGATAATCCTGTCCGGGATAGGTATACAAATTCAACGAAGCTTCAACATCGATAGACGAAAAAGAATGATAATAATCCAGATATATATCTATTTCATCACCAGCTACACTATCTACATCCCATAAAGGAGCATTACCCCAAAAACATATTGAAAAGTCTTTATATCCTGCATATACTTGTGGCTGAAGAATTAAGCCATGATTAAATACTATCCCTCGCCAAAGATATTTATCTGTAAATGCTGCATCAGCACCAAAATACCAATCTGATTCTTCTTCAACCTTAATTGAATCCTGAGCACTGTTTGTGCAATTTCCCTTATTCCAGAGAAAAATAAAAAAAAGGATTATTACCAATGTTTTATAGTTCATAATATTATTCCATTTTAAAATATTGATCTTTAAATGTCGCAAATAATAGTATAAAAGTCAATAATCAGGAAGAAACAAAATCAATCTTCCTGATTAAAATAAAAGTAATATTTAATAAGCTTAAATTTAAGGTATTTAAATAATTTCTCCGAAAAGATCGAATAAATCAACTGAGGTTATTTTAACATTGTAAAATTCACCTGTACTTATACACTTATCAAACGGAATAAGAACTTCATCATCAACTTCAGGCGAGTCATGCTCCGTCCTGCCAACAAAGTATTTACCTTCCCTTCTGTCGATTAAAGTACGGAAGGTCATTCCTTTCTTTTGAGAATTTAACTCTTCTTGTATATCCTGCTGAATTTGCATTATTTCATCAGCACGCTGCTGTTTTACAGACTGAGGAATGTCATCCTTGTATTTCATCCCGGCATAGGTACCTTCTTCATGTGAATATGTAAAAACACCCAGTCTTTCAAATTTGAATTCCTTCACAAAGTTCTTCAAGTCTTCAAAATCGTTATCCGTTTCACCCGGAAAACCGACAATTAAGCTTGTCCTCAATGCAATCCCGGGAACTTCTTCCCTAATTCTTTTAATAAGTTCTTTTGTTTGAGCTCCTGTGACATTTCTTCGCATTCTTGATAAAATGTCATCTGAGATATGCTGAAAAGGGATATCCAAATACTTGCATACTTTAGGGTTTTCCCTCATAACCTTCAATACTTCATACGGGAATTTTGAAGGATAGGCATAATGAAGTCGTATCCATTCAATACCCTGTATTTCAGATAACTTATTTATTAATTCATCAAGCTTTTTTTCTTTATACAGATCAATTCCATAATACGATAAATCCTGTGCAATCAGAAGAAGTTCCTTAACACCTGATTTTGAAAGATTCTTTGCTTCTTCAACCAGATCTTCAATGGGTATCGACTTGTAAGACCCGGTAAACTGAGGTATTGCACAAAATGAACAAGTCCGATCGCATCCTTCTGCTATCTTTAAATATGCATAATGTGAAGGAGTTGTTAGAAATCTTTCAAATAAAAGATCTTTTCTTTTTTGGATACCAAGTTCTTTTATCAATTCATCAAAGTCAAACTTCCCAAAAAACCTGTCTACTTCAGGAATCTCTTTTTCAAGCTCCGTTTTATAACGAGCAGAAAGACATCCCATAACATAAAGCTTACTGATCAATCCATTTTCTTTAGCTGAAACATAATCCATTATCATATTAATAGATTCTTCTTTAGCATCCAGAATAAATCCACAGGTGTTTATTATAACAATATCAGCAAGTTCCTCAGAATCATGCGAAACAGCGAAGCCATTTGCCTCAATTTGTTTTAAAAGGTGTTCAGAATCAACAAGATTCTTGGAACAACCCATTGTAATTAAATTAACATTCATTTACTTTTTGTTTAGGGCGATAATCTTGTATTTACTTTTCAAATAATGATTCTACAAATTCTTTTCTTCTGAATATTTGAAGATCCTCCATTTTTTCACCTATGCCAATATACTTAACAGGTATCTTAAATTGATCTGATATTCCTAAAACCACTCCTCCTTTTGCAGTCCCGTCAAGTTTGGTTAATGCCATAGCTGTCACTTCAGTTGCAATAGTGAATTGTTTTGCCTGCTCAAAAGCATTCTGACCGGTAGAACCGTCAAGTACAAGCAAAACTTCATGCGGAGCATCAGGCACGACTTTCTGAACTACTCTTTTTATCTTTGAAAGTTCACTCATAAGGTTCACTTTATTGTGAAGCCTTCCAGCGGTATCAATAATTACGACATCAGCATTATTTGATTTAGCAGATGAAACTGTATCAAAAGCAACTGAAGCAGGATCTGACCCCATTTTTTGCTTTATAATAGGCACATCAACACGGCTGGCCCATATTTCCAGCTGATCTATTGCAGCAGCCCTGAAAGTATCCGCAGCACCAATTACAACCTTCTTCCCTGCTTGCTTAAACTGATAGGCAAGCTTCCCTATAGTAGTGGTTTTCCCTACTCCATTAACACCTACAACCATTATCACATAAGGATCATCTGATTGTGGCAAATCAAAATCAGATACATCTGCAGAATTATTTTCTTCAAGTAAAGCAGCTATTTCTTCTTTAAGAATTTTGTTCAACTCTGAAGTCCCGATATACTTATCTTTCGAAGCTCTTTCCTCTATCCTCCTGATAATTTTTATTGTAGTATCTACCCCTACATCAGATGAAATAAGAATCTCTTCCAGATTATCGAGTACATCATCATCTACTTTTGATTTACCTACAATAGCACGGGAAAGCTTCCCGAAAAAACTTTCTTTAGTCTTCGATAAGCCCTGATCAAGGCTTTCTTTTTTCTTTGCCGTAAAACTTCCAAAAATACCCATTTGAATATTCAATAATTATTTAAATCTTAATAAAAAAAGCTTCCACCCAAAGGTAAAAGCTTTTTTGCCGTCAATAGAATATTTTTTTTACTTTTTGAAGTATTCCTGTACCATTTCGTTTGGAACAACACTTTCCTCAAAAGTGTAAGCACCGGTTTTTTCCGATTTTACCATTTTGATCACCTTGGCATGACCTTTACCGGCACCTTTCTGAAGTGATGCAACTGTTTTCTTTGCCATATCTTATATTATTTTATTTCTTTATGAACTGTTACCTTCTTAAGAACAGGATTATATTTTTTCATCTCCAAACGATCCGGAGTGTTTTTCCTGTTTTTTGTGGTAATATAACGTGAAGTTCCTGGTAATCCACTCTCTTTGTGTTCTGTACACTCAAGTATTACCTGAATTCGGTTACCTTTTGCTTTCTTTGCCATTGTGCAATACTTTTATAAGTTAGATGAAACGAAACCGTTTTCACGTGCTTCTTTCAACGCTGCAGACAGACCCTTTTTATTGATAGTACGTATACCAGCAGCTGATACATTTAATGTTACCCAACGATTTTCTTCAACAAAGAAGAATTTCTTAGTGAACAAATTAAGATTAAATCTACGTTTTGTTCTACGTTTAGAGTGTGAAACATTGTTTCCCACCATTGCTTTTTTTCCGGTTATTTGACAAACTTGTGACATCGCCTTATTTTTTCTCAGAACACTTTTTTCAAACAGACCGCAAAATAAATACAATTAAACTTAACTTACAAATAAAAGCGTCAATATTTTTCACTCAATCTAAAATGATTTTGAATACACTGAATGTTAGGTTATTGCACGTTAAATTATGTAGATATTTTACTCATGTTCAAATATTATTTCAATTATTTTCCTACTCATTTCCTTTATTGCTTTATTTTGTAATATGGAAAATAAAAGTTTTAAATTTTATCCTACAACCATTGAAGCTGTTCATCTGCTTGTCTTACTGATGGTCATGCAGGCATTGATTGATTTTCCTATTGCCTTATACGACTATTACAACGACACCAACATCCTTTCTAACTCCCGGATCAGTCTTGTATCAGGCATTATAATAATCTCTTTTATTTTCTTTTTTGGCCTTAAAAAATCAAAAACCAAAATCACTAAGGTCTTACCATTAAAATTATTCAACCCTTTGTTAATCATCCCTATTATTATCTTACTCATAGGCCTGCAGTATTTAGTTGGATTGCTTAACCTTCAGGTTGAAAAAGTTATTCCTGCACCTGAATGGTTCTGGGAGCTGTTCAATAAACTATTTGAAAATAAATACGGATTCTGGGGCGCCCTGATTAAAGTGGCAATCATAGCTCCCTTAATTGAAGAAAGCTTATTCCGAGGAATAATCATGCACGGTTTTATGAAGAACTATAAAAACTGGTATTCTATCCTAATATCTGCTATATTGTTTTCCGTGTATCACCTGAATCCCTGGCAAATGACATATACCTTTTTCCTTGGTTTACTTTTAGGATGGATAATGGTCAGAACTAACTCTTTAATTTTATGCATTATAACTCATTCAATAAATAATCTTTCAGTTCTCTTGTCTATAACATTTGCCAAAGAAATTTCTGAAAGTTTTATTGCTGGCTTTTCCTCTTCTGAAAAGATTTTATACAGCACTTTTGCATTAATTACAGGAGTATTTCTAATATGGATTCTAACCAAAATAAAAAGAAATAAAGTCTTTAAACAAGCGTAATTGATAATTACTCTACTTCCTCATATTCAGCATCAATAATCTCCGGTTCATGAGGAGTCTGCTTCAACTTCTTTCTAATCCTGAATATACTTATTAACTTAAAAAATCCATAAAGGATAATTAATCCGCCTATTAATTTCATTATTGATATTTCACTTCCTATAGGATTTGTAATCATAAAAATACCTGCTATCAAAGCTAACAGTGAGAAAAAACCAATTACCCAGGAAATACCCGATTTGAATCCGGCTCGAATTTGAATTCCTAAAATTGAAATTCCTGTAATAATGAGAATAAAGCTTAGGATAAAAAGCATGAACCCTGCAATAAAGGCAGGGAAAAACAAGAAAATCGCCCCGGCTATCATACTGGTTATTCCTCCGGGAACTATAAGAAAAGAAGGCGAAACCTGCATTGTTGACATTGATGAAATAAGGCTTGTTATTCCGGTTATTAATAATAAACACCCAAGAAACTGAACAAACACTTTCATAGAGATTTCAGGAATCAGTATTATTGCTATTCCTCCTGCTACATAGAGGAGACTTACAATAATTGTATAAATCGGATTAGAAGAATTTTGTTTCAACATTTTTTTTTTGCAAATATAGTGAAAAGAAAAGTGCCCGGCATTTCAAATGAAAACTTCCGGACACCTTGATGTTTGGCGTGATCCTGACGGGGATCGAACCCATAACCTACGGCTTAGAAGGCCGTTGCTCTATCCAATTGAGCTACAGGACCAGCATAAAACTTGTTTTGCGGCTGCAAATATATATAAATGGATTTAAAATTGAATCTTTTTAATTGATATTTCCTATTCAAAATTTAGGTTTACCTAATTAATTCCTGATGAAATTATTTTTAAAAGACCCTTAAATAGCCTTATTTTTAAACAATAACACTATTCTAAAGAAAATCTGTTACATAAATTCCGATATAACAATTACATCAAAAAGATGTTGTTTTCTTCACATTGGCTAATCATTTCTTCAGGCCATATCGATGATTGTACTTCTCCAATATGGGCTTTCTGAAGAAAATACATGCATATTCTTGATTGTCCGATTCCCCCACCCATAGATAACGGTAATTCATCATTTAAAAGCATACTGTGGAAAAGAAGTTTTTTACGCTCCTCAGAGCCTGCAAGTTTTAACTGCTCATTCAAAGCTTTCTTGTCAACCCTGATACCCATCGATGAAATCTCAAATGCTCTTTCCAAAATAGGATTCCAAATGATTATATCACCGTTAAGCCCTTTATATCCATTCATGCTTTCTGTAGTCCAATCATCATAATCAGGTGCACGACCATCATGCTTTTCTCCATTCGACAATGCTCCCCCGATTCCTATTACAAAAACAGCTCCGTATTTCTTTGCCACTTCAGTTTCCCTTTCAAACGGAGTTTTATCCGGATACATTTGTAATAATTCTTCAGAATGAAAGAATGTAATTTCTTCGGGTAATATTGGATGAATATCTACGAATTCTTCACAAACCTGAAATTCTGTTCTTTTTAAAACCAGAAATAATCTTTTAACTACATCTTTAAGAAAATCAATATTTCTTTGACCTTCAGAGATTGTTACCTCCCAATCCCACTGGTCAACATATAATGAATGAATATTGTCCAATTCTTCATCTGCCCTGATGGCATTCATGTCTGTGTAAATCCCGAATCCAACCGGTATATTAAGTTTTCCTAATGTCATTCTTTTCCATTTTGCAAGAGAATGAACTACTTCAGCAACCTGACCATTCAAATCCTTAATCGGGAAATTTACTGCTCTTTCAATTCCGTTAAGGTCATCATTAATACCGGTACCTCTTAATACAAAAAGAGGTGCTGTTACCCTTCTTAATTTAAGCTCTGAGGAAAGATTAGTTTGAAAATAATCTTTAACCAATTTAATTGCTTTTTCAGTTTGAACCGGATCTAATATTGGTTTATAACCCTGCGGAATTGTTAGTTTCATATTACTATTTTAACCCTATTGATTTTATTTATTATAAAAAACAAGCATATTTCTTTGATTTTATCAATAATATGAAAAAATCACCCAAAAATATTACTTTTATAATACAAATTGCAAATATTTCATTTTAATGATAAAAAAATATTCAATTTGATAGTAAATTATTAAAAATGCAACTATCAATTTGAATAACTCAAAATATAGACTTTGATTTTTACTTTAGCATATAGTACTTAAAATCTCAGAACAACAAACTTCTTCTGAGATTCACATAGACAAATTTGAAGAAACCTTTATTTAATAGGAACTTGTCTTTCAAATTCAATTTCAAGCGACATAAATGTTTCAGTCCGGGCTATACCATCAATCTTCTGAAACTCCTCATCGATAAGCTGTTTCAGATGCTTATTTGTCTTAGTTTGAATTTTAAGAAATATGGCGTATTGACCTGTTGTATAGTGACATTCAATGATCTCAGGTATTTCCATCAACTGTTTTACTACTTCTTTATGAAAACTTGCTTTTTCCAGATAAATACCCATAAAAGCACAAGTATTATAACCTAACTTTTCAGGACTTACCTTAAATTCAGATCCTGATATTACTCCCATATTTAACAACCTCTGAACTCTTTGATGAATAGCTGCACCGGAAACACCACATTCCCTGGCTACTTCCAGAAAGGGAATCCTGGCATTCTTTGTTATTAACCTTAAAATTTTCTGATCCAGTTCATCAATATTTTTGGTTTGCAATAAAACTTCTTCGTTCATCTTTTTAATAGTTAATTTTAAAAATGTAAGCTAAATGTATTAATAAATTACAAATATTAAAAAAAAGCAATGAAAATGGTTTAATAAAAATCAATTCATAAGATTTTTAATATTCAGATTCGATTTTTTAACCTAAGAATCTTCCCATATTCATCTGCTATCAACATAGCATTATACACCTTTTCCGGTGTAATAATACCTGCCTCATGATGAAGACAGTCATTAGGATCGCATGCTTTTACTGCTGCTTGCATCAATTTTTCTTTATTTATTATTCTGACTCCAATATCTGATAATGTTGTAGGCAATCCAATCTCCCGACAAAAAGAATAAACTTTTTCAATAACTCCGGGATCCTCATCTGTCAGATGAAGGCTAGTTAACAAACCAAAGGCTACTTTTTCTCCGTGAAAGGAAGAATGTGTATCTTCTAAAACAGTCAACCCATTATGAATGGCATGAGCTCCGGCTAACCCTGAACTTTCAAATCCAAGCCCACTTAAAAGTATATTTGCTTCAACAATATGACTAAATGCCGGCGTGACAATTTTATTATCACATGCTATTTTTGCTGACTTCCCATATAATAAAACTGTATCATAACATAGCCTGGCAAGATTCAATCCGGTCATTGTGCCATATCCTCCGCATTCATTCAACGAATGAGTTCGTTCACAAGATTTTGCTTCAAACCAGGTTGCCAGAGCATCTCCCATGCCTGCCACGAGAAAACGCACAGGCGACTTAACGATTATATTCAAATCTACGAGAACAACCTGTGGGTTCATTTTCTGATAATAAACAGACTCAAAAACACTGCCTTCACTGTAAATAACGGCACACCCACTGCATGGCGCATCAGTCGATGCAATTGTTGGAACTATGATTAAAGGAATATTGGCTCTGTCAGATGCAATCTTTGCAGTGTCAATAGTTTTACCACCTCCCATGCCAATCAAAACATCAATTTTTTTGCTTTGAATTAAATCGTATACTCTCTTTATTTCTGACTCACAGCATTCACCTATGAATTTTTCTATTTCTATTATCCCACTCTTTTCAAATTCGGGATAATCGGGAAGAATTTTCTTAATAACTGTCCGTGATCCAAGAATAAGCCCTTTATTACCAAGTAGTTTAATAAGCTCCGGCAATTCTTTTATTGCGTTCTCCCCTTGAATATATTTCCCGGGAAAAACGGCTTTTGTATATCTTTCCATCATTTTATTGATTTAAAAATATTAGTCCTTCTTGTAAAGCCTTCAGGTCACTTGTATTATGATCACATCCCTCAAATATAAAGCTATCCCATGTTATACTACTTAAATTTGCTTTTTTCAGATTTTCTTTCAAAACCTTACACCACTTCGTAACCTGTTTCATATCTTTTGAACCCATACTGAAAAAAAACATAATCTTCTTTTTCAGCTTATTGTCAACACTTTTAAAAAGTCCGGCATCAACCATTTTCATTATTTGTATTTACAATTCCAATTCCAATTACCGGAAATCTGTTTTGACAATCAGCAATTAATTCATACCTGTATTTTGAAAATTCTCCATCAAGTAAAAATATTAAATTGACTGTATCTTTTTGATTTAAACCTTCCGGTTCAAAAATCAAAATCTCTCTTTCTTCTCCTAATATTTTTGATTTAATAAGCAGCGTATCAATATTGAAGTTAACAGCCGCAATAAATAAAGGCACAAGTGAAAATATAAATACAAGTATTACTTTCACATTCAGATATTTAAAATAAAAATTAGTAATTAATCAAATCTGTAATATTCTCATATTCAAAAATAAAAACTTTGATTATATGTTTAAAAAAGGATTAAAAGCTATCTCCCAAAGGTTCCCATCCGGATCTGACACATAACTACTATAACCTCCCCAGAAAACTTTTTGAGGTTCTTTAATAATTTTAACACCTTTGCCTTTAAGATCTTCAATTAAATCGTCTACTTCTTTTTCGCTTTTCACATTGTATGATAGTGTAAATCCTTTAAACCCGTTCCCAAAAGGTTCAACCTGAGCATCGTCAGCTAATTCAATTCGAGAATAAACAGATAAGATTATCCCATTTAGTTCAAACATAACAATGTGATCCTGACTCATTTCAGATCGCTTCCATCCGAATTTATTTTCATAAAAATCAATCGTGGCATCCAAATCATTAGCCCCTAATGTAATGAACGTTAGTCTTTGTTCCATCTCTAAAAATTTGATTTAAAATTACTTTAAAAATACTCCCTTATTTCATCTACTAATTTAAATCAATAATTCCATTAAAATATATACCTATGAAGATATATATTTATTAAACCTCCTTTTCTTTTAATAATTTTCGATAGAAACAAAAAATAATATTTCTTTTAAGGCTAAAATTCAGGCATTAGAAAAGCCTTAATTCACTTTAATGTTTTCTTGTACCGAATTATTTGAAGTAAGTCGTCAACCTGGCTTTCATCATAAACATCAATAGTAAGCGGTAGTAACTTTCCGATTGACTGAGGCTTTTCCAAGCTCTCTTTAATTTTTTCGTCAATAGTCAAACTGTCAACCCCTAAGATGTTCTTATCTGTAAAATAAAAAGAAACCTTGAAATAATTATTCCAAACTGAAAGCCAGAACATATTTTTCTTCTTATAAAGGTGTTTTGCCAACCATGATTTGCCGTCGTTGTAGTATCTCCATTCAGGGACAATTCCAAATTCTTCCCCTGCCAAGGCGTCGATTAGCTTTACATAGGCATCATACGAAGACCCCATCTTTTCATTCAGAACTTCTTTGGTTGGCAGAATATTGGGGTCCTTTAAACTGTTTACTTCATTTTTTTCCATATAATCATAAATTTTAAATGGATTGATTATTACTTACACTTCAATCAGAATCAAAGATAAAATCACAAATTGACAACCCTGTGTCAACAGTATTTATTTGTTTTCCTTATTAAAAGGTAACCAATTATAAAAACTTATCCAATTTTTCTTTCAGTCCTTCTGATATTTCTGTAAGTGGCAGCCTCAATTCCGAACTTGAAATCAATCCTTTTTTTGCCAGAATATACTTAAGCGGAGCAGGGTTTGGTTCAATAAAAAGCAAAGGAATAAGGCTTTCGATTGATTTCCAAATCTTTAATGCATCTACATAATTATTTGATTTCATTAAATTGAAAATATCAACATACTTTTCAGTGTCGATATGAGCTGCTGCCAATATGCCCCCATCGCCCCCTAATGCAAGATTCACATAATACAATACATCCTCACCTGTCAGAACTGAAAAACCTTCAGGTTTATCGTGAATAAGCTGCATTGTTTGATTTATATTCCCACATGAATCTTTAACTCCAATAATATTTTTCAGCTGAGCAAGATTAAATAAGGTTTCGTTTTCAATATTTCTGCCCGTACGATATGGTATATTGTATATGATTATATTTAAATCAGTTGCTTCAGAAATTGCTTTAAAATGGCTATAAATTCCATTTTGGTCTGGTCTGCTATAATATGGACTAACAGAAAGAATTCCATCAATCTTATATTTTTCAACAATCTTAAGTTTCGATAATAACTTTCGGGTATTATTGCCTCCTAATCCAAAATAAACCGGAACCCTTCCATTGTTATATTCCATCGTTTTATCAAGAAGTTCTTCAAACTCATAATCGTCAATGGTTGGACATTCACCGGTTGTCCCATTAGGTATCAGTCCTGATATTCCCTTTGGAATGTAGAAGTCAAGTATTTTCTTATACGACACATAATCAATTGATTCCCTGTCGAATGGGGTAATTACAGGTAGAAATACACCATTTAATTTTTCCATAGTAGTGTTATTAATTCAAATTACCAAGCAAATCAAATTAACAAAAATAACATGACAAAACCTTCATTTTAATAAAAAGAAGTAGGATTTTTATCTTTAAAATAATAGGATTCTAATATATTCTGCTCAATTGGACTGATGCTTTTCCCTCATAAGCTTTGGATTTTGGTAGTCTTTCACGGCAGCAAAGTCAGTAATCCATTTACAAGTACTTATCCGGTAAAATTTAAAAAAAATGCGTACCATTTTCAGGAAATGACAAGTAATACTTTTAGTCCCTTCAAATTCATACCAAATACTTACCAAACACCATAAGCGAACTTTCTTATGGTGTTTGGTAAGTATTTGGTAAGTATTTGGTATGACTCAAACTGATATCAAAATACAAAAAGAGATACTTTTGAAAATCGCTTCAGAACAAATTCAGATTTTATTTCTTTAAATTATACTTAGCTGCAATTTGTTCTACAGTATATGTAGAATTCGGAAGAAGATCAGGAGGGCATGCTCCATAACTTTGTTTGACCATAAATCGTTTGCAGGTTGTCCATTTTTCATCACCAGATTCACAATATATTTTACGGTAAGCCGTAGAAGTCATCTCCTTATCGCTCAATATTCCGTTGAATATGGGACACTTTTCATAACTGGGACATATATTTTCCATTTCAGTATTTTTTAAAACAAAGATTAGCTCATTTTATATTCTCTAAAAAATAAATTTAAGTAAAAATAAGATAGCAATCAACTATAATAAAAAACATTCAAAAATTAAAACTAAAAGCAATTCACAATATAAGTTAAATGCAGTAAACCGAATAAATTTTTGTTATTTTGCTATATAAAATTAAAAACATGGAATCAACATTGAACAAAGAAGGAAGTAACTATTCAAAGATAGAGAAATACGATACTGATACTACAAATAATCTTATAGAGCATTATTCTCAGATAATTAAAATTCTGGGAGAAGATCCTGAGAGAGAAGGATTGATTAAAACACCTCAACGAGTTGCCAAAGCGATGCAATTCCTTTTGCAGGGGTACCAGATGGATCCGGAAGCAATTCTTAAATCAGCAATGTTCAAGGAAGACTATCGTCAAATGGTTGTAGTAAAGGATATTGAGCTTTTTTCAATGTGTGAGCATCATATGCTGCCTTTTTTTGGTAAAGCCCATGTTGCTTATATTCCTAATGGATATATAACAGGACTCAGTAAGATTGCCCGAGTTGTTGAAGCTTTTTCCAGAAGACTTCAGGTACAGGAGAGGCTAACCACTCAAATCAAGGAATGTATTAACGAGACGCTTCATCCACTTGGCGTTGCAGTTGTAATTGAAGCACAACATCTTTGTATGCAAATGAGGGGAGTTCAGAAACAACACTCTGTAACAACAACTTCTGATTTTACGGGCATTTTTCTAAAAGAACCCACCAGAGGTGAATTCCTGAAGATAATAAGTAGTAACCTTCATTAAAATTCAATCCCCATTCTGATGAGAGCCCTTTTTTTTGATAATGGCTTAAGGTATATTTCTGAATATCCTGAACCTGTTCCTGTTGAAGGAGAAGCTTTAGTAAAAATCAAGCTGTCAGGTATTTGCAATACAGATATTGAAATTACAAAAGGTTATATGAATTTTAAGGGAGTTCCCGGACATGAATTTGTTGGTTTCGTAGAAGAAGTTAATAGTAATGATAAAAGGCTTATTGGAAAACGAGTTGTAGGAGATATTAATTGTTCATGCTATGAACCTGAGTGTGAATACTGTAATAAAAATCTTGGGCGCCATTGTCCGGATCGGATAACATTGGGGATTGACAGAAAGGACGGATGCTTTGCTGAATATTTAACTCTGCCAATTGAAAATCTGGTTGAAGTTCCAGATTGTGTTTCAGATGAAAATGCTGTATTTGCAGAACCATTGGCAGCAGCATTTGAAATTTTGGAGCAAGTTGAAGTTAAATCCAGAAGTAAAGTGCTTATCGTAGGAGATGGGAAACTGGGGATATTGATTAACCATGCAATTTCAACAACGGATGCTGAAATATACCACGTTGGAAAGCATCCTGAAAAACTAAAACATCTGTCTTCTGAACATTGTAAGATTCTGCATAAAGATGAACAGGATAATACAAAATATGATATTGTAATAGAAGCAACAGGAAGTCTTGAAGGATTTCAATATTCAGTCGATCATATAAAACCGAGGGGTATTCTTATTCTTAAAAGTACGCTTGCTGAATCTCAGAATATTAACCTTTCTCCGTTAGTAGTAAACGAAATAACCGTAGTTGGCTCAAGATGCGGAATCTTCAGTCGTGCAATTGATTATTTAAAAACCGGAGTAGACCTCACCCCTCTGGTTTCAGGAATATTTCCTATTGAAAAAGGAGTAGAAGCATTTGAAGCTGCTAAAGAAAAAAAAGCCATCAAAATATTAATCAGCTTTTGATCGTTAATAAATCTATTTTTAAATATTTCTCTTTAATTAACCTGTAATTGTTAAATATAAGCGATATTTGATATATCAAAAAGAAAGAATCTTATGAGCATACTTATTAAGAATATTGAACTCAACAATATAATTACTGATATATATATTGAAGAAAATATAATCCTTAAGATAGGGGAAAACCTTAATTTCAAAGCAGATAAAATCATAGATGGAAAAAATAAAGCTGTCATTCCGGGCTTGCTTAATGGGCATGGACATGCAGCCATGTCACTCATGAGAGGGTATGCCGATGATATGCCATTAATGCCATGGCTTGAACAAAAAATATGGCCTTTGGAAAACAAGCTTACAGAAGAGGATGTTTATTGGGGAACAAAGCTTGCTTGTCTTGAAATGATAAAAAACGGGATAACAACATTTGTTGACATGTATCATCACTTTCCGGGAGTTGCAAGGGCTACAGATGACATGGGATTAAGGGGTTGTCTTTCGATTGCTGCGCTGGATTTCAACAATATTGAACTAGCAGAAAAGTTTAAACAAAAAGCTATAGAATATTATGAATCAATGTCAAAATATTCAGACAGGGTAAAGTTTATCTTCGGGCCACATGCTATTTATACTGTTTCTGAGGCTACATGGAAATGGATTTCGGAATACGCAAATCAAAACAATATTCATATACACACTCATCTTTCAGAGACAATAAGCGAGGTAGAGCAAGCAAAAAATTTATATGGATGTTCACCTGTTAAATATCTTGACAAACTTGGAGTATTGGGGAAGAATGTTAGTCTGGCTCACTGTGTACATTTAAGTGATGAAGATCTTGATATTATAGCAGAAAGAGGATGTATAATTGTTCATAATCCTGTTTCAAATTTAAAGCTTGCATCGGGTAATGGATTCAGGTACAAGGACATGAAAGAAAGAGGCATTCCGGTAGTAATAGGAACTGACGGGCCTTCATCAGGAAATAATCTTGATATATTGGAAGCAATGAAAATAGCGTCCTTAAATGGAAAATCATATTATAATGATCCGACTATCTGGAATACAGAAGAAACGTTTGATTGTGTATGCAAGCACAACGAAAGGATTACCGGATGGAAGATTGGAAAAATTGAAGAGGGTTATCTTGCAGATATTAGTCTTGTAAATCTAGCATTACCAGAGATGACACCTAACTTTCATCTTATTTCAAATCTCGTATATTCTGCTAATGGAAGTTGTATTGACACAGTAATTTGTGATGGAAAAATACTGATGGAAAACAGGAAAGTGCCGGGAGAAGAAGAAATACTTGCAAAATCAGGAGAAGTTGCCAGAAATTTGATTAACAATCATAAATGACTGATTAAAGAATAATTATTTCAATAAGGGCAGGACTTCGTCAGGAGTGCCAATTTTTATTACATGACCTTTATCGAGAAGCAACACCCTGTCGCAATATTTTCTTATGGTATCGAACTGGTGACTTACATGAATAATAGTTTTCCCTTTTATAATTCGTTCGTGAAAAACTTCATCAGCCTTTTTCTTAAAGTTGATATCCCCTACTCCTCCGAAGAATTCATCCATTAAAAATATATCAGCTCTGGCATTTACAGCAATGGAAAACATAAGTTTGCTTTTCATACCTGATGAGTAATATTTAACCGGAGTATCAATAAAATCGTTCAGTTCCGCAAAGGTTATAATCTCTTCCATCTTTGACTTGCATTCTTTTATTGACATTCCAAGAACGGATGAATTGACCATGACATTCTGACGAGCAGAAAGTTCATCATGAAATCCCATCCCCAATGCAAGACGCATAGCTTTTCCGTTGATTGTAACAGAACCACCTCTATCAGGAGGTATTGCTTTATTCATTATTTGGATTAGAGTAGATTTACCACTTCCGTTTAAGCCAATGATACCAAAAAATTCTCCTTTATAAATTTCAAGATTAATGCCGTGTAATGCATGGATTTTTCTGTTCTTTTTACCTGTAAAGATTGAAAAAACACGATCTCTGATAGTATTACCCCTATCGTGTATTGTAAATGTTTTATTTATATTTTCAAGCTTAATTGCTATGTTATCTTCCATAATATCAGAATCATTATAAAAATTCCAGGGCCTTTTTTGATCTGTATTTCATAAAAATGTATCCGGAAACACAAATTATAAAGGATATTAAAATTCCTATCCACATAAAATGAGTATCAGGAATTTTATCATATATCAATACTTCTCTGAAATTAACAGCAAAAGCAGTAATTGGAACATAAAGTAAAAAATGATAGTTTTCGTAAAGAATTTTATAATCCCAGATTATAGGTATTAACCAAAACCCTGCTAAAAGAACAATTGACCAAAGATGATCCAGATCTCTGATGTAAATGTAAAGAGTAGCCAGGAAAAAAGAAATTCCAAGGATAAACATTGAATATCCAATAATTATAGGAAACAGATATAAAATATTAGCAGAAAAATGTGGATCAAAAAAAACAATATCAAAAAGAAAAAAGATAATCAGATTGATAATAAAACCCCATAGTTTACTTGCAAGCAATGACCAGAAGAAATCTATCTTAGGTAAAGCAATATTTTGAAGTATATATCGCTGTTTTTGAAACAGATTAATTGATTGCCTAGATGTTTCTGCAAAGAATTCCCAATAAATAATACCGGTAAAAAGATATAGAACAAAATTAGGATCAGAATTTTTAAAAATAAGAAAAGAAAAGGCAAGATAATATATCAAAATCTGGAAGAAGGGATTAATAAAAGCCCAAAGGATACCTAATCTGGAACCATAATATCTTAAATAATAATCATGATTTGCAAACAGATATATCCTTTCAATTCTGTTTCTTATATCTCCTGATATCTTCATCTGATTTATTTCAGAATTATTTGTCGCCAAATATATGAATAAAGTTAAGTTCAACCATGATTTATTGTGAATTTAAGATTTGTCAAATTATTAGTATTTTCACGATAAATATTAATAAAACATATTGACAGAAATACCGGTCATAATAATAAACTGGAATGGGCTTGAAGATACAATCGAGTCTGTAGAATCACTAATTAACCAAAGTTACAAGGATATAGAAATTCATATAGCAGATAATAATTCAAGAGAAGAAGAATTTAAAAAATTATCAGCAAGGTATGACAGTAATCCAAAGGTTATACTTTATAAAAACAAAGAAAATTTAGGATTTACATTAGCCCACAATGTCCTTTTCGAAAAATTGCTCAAAGAAGACTATGAGTATATAGCCCTGCTGAATAATGATGCAGTTGCTGACAAGAGCTGGATTGAGAATATGTTACATTCAGCTGAAAAAGAAAATGCTGACATAGTAGCATGTAAAATGTTGAATTACTATGATCGGGAAATTATTGATAGTCAAGGTTTATATTTATTGAGTTCAGGAGAAATTCTACCTGTTGGAAATGGTGAATCTGTTGAAACTTTTAGAAATCAGGGGGCAATTATAGGAGCTTCAGGTGGAGCTTGCCTTTTAAAAACTGAAATGTTAAAAGAAACAGGCATTTTCGATAGTTATTTTTCAACAGGCTATGAAGATGCTGAACTTGGATTGAGAGCATTTATTAATGGGAAAAAGATAATATTTTCCGAAGATGCAATAGTCTATCATAAAATAAGTAAATCAGTTTCAAAGGTCAGCAATGAAAAAAAGATTCAAAAAATTTATGAAGATAAAAATTACACTTACCTGAAACTGATACCTGCCGGAGTATTAGTATTGAATTTAATACCCAACATTTTGAGGTTTATACTTATCATTCTTATCCATCTGCTAAACTTAAGATTTCGTTTTCTAAAAAATTATTTAGTTGCCCATTATCATACTTTTACAAATGACATGGGTAAAATTCTAAAGGCACGAAGCGAAATGAGGGGAAAAAGAAAGATAAATTCATCAACAATAATTAAAAATCAAAGATTCGTCTTTTATCATGATATTTTGCGTTTTTATAAGTTCATTTTAAAAGGAGAAAATAACAAGCTTGAGAAGTATTAAAATAAAAACATGCACATTGCAATAATAGCAGATAGTCTTGACATTCAGAATGCGGGAGTACATGTTTACACAAAAAACATGATTAGATCACTTCAGGAGCAAGGGATACATAAGGTTACGATATTCCGCCTCTCATCAAATACTGAAGATCAATATAAGAATGAGATTATTGTGAAACGGGTAATCCCTTTTTTTCAGAAAGATCCTTTAAGGTTGTTTTTCAAACTTCCATCAGCAATCAGAAGGATAAATCCGGATATAGTAATAGAGCCTGCTCATTTTGGACCATTCAATCTTCCCGTGAGAATCAAGAGGGTAACTATAATTCATGATCTGACTCCAATATTATTTCCTCAGTGGCATAGTTTTATCAGTCAAAAATTGCAAAAGATTTTTCTCCCTTCAATAATTAAAAAATCATCTTTAATTATTGCAAATTCAGATAATACTTTAAATGACATAATACACTATTATCCATCAGCTAAAAAGAAGACAATAAAAATATATCCCGGAATAGATCCTTATTTTTCAACAAATAATAATTTCACTGAAATAAAGGAACCATTTTTTCTGAATACCGGCACTATAGAACCAAGAAAGAACTTAATTACCTTGTTGAATGCTTATTGCATTTTCAGAAAAAAAAACAATCAAAAACATAAGCTAATAATCTGCGGAAGTAAGGGATGGAAAAACAATGAATTTTATAAGAAGATGGATGAGCACCCATATAAAGAAGATATTGAATTGAGAGGCTATGTTGATAAAGAAACATTAAAGAAACTTTATGAAACCACAACTGCATTTATCTATCCCTCAATTTATGAAGGATTTGGGTTACCGGTAACTGAAGCTATGAGTTGTGGAGCACCTTGTATTATAGCAAGAGATTCATCACTTATCGAAGCCGGAGGAATAGCAGCTAAGTATTTCAATCCCGGAGATGCTGATGATTTATATGAAAGAATGAAGGAACTGACAGAATCGAAAGAAACGAGAGGACAAATGATAAAAAAGGGCATTGAACATTCTCAGCAATTTTCATGGGAAAATTATGTATCAATTTTGGAAGATGAACTATTGAAAATGATGTAAGCAATGAAAATACTCTTTGTTACAGATTATTATTATCCGCATATAGGAGGAGTTGAAAAACTATTCAAATCGCTTGCTGAGAGCCTTGTTGAAAAGGGTAATAAAGTTTCGGTTATAACATGGAGATATGAAAGAGAACTAAGAAAAAGAGAAATAATAAACGGAGTTGAAATTATCAGAATAAATTCGATATCAAGGGCTTTGTTTTCAATTTCCGGATTACCTGAAATAATATCATCAGCAAATAAAAGTGAACTAATACATACATCAACCTACAGTTCAGCATTAGGAGCTTATATTGCTTCCCGATTAACAAAGACTAAAATAATAATTACAGTACATGAAGTCTGGGGAAAATTATGGCTTTCATTACCCCACACATCAATACTATCGGGATACATGTACAAGTTATTAGAAAAATTTATTCTTAAATTAAAATTCAATAAATATATATCCGTATCTGAAAACACTAATAAAGAACTAATTAAGTTAGGAATATCAAAAAATAAAATTAAAGTAATATATAACGGAATCGATTATAACTTACCTAAATGGAAAGGCATAACGGAACCATTTACATTCACTTTCTTTGGAAGGGCCGGTTTATCAAAGGGACTGGATATAATGATAAAAGCTTCAGAATTAATTCACAAAGAATATCCTTATTTGAAATTTAAGTTCATCATTTCTCCTCAAATAAAAAGTCTTTATAAAAAATATATACTTGAAATTAAGTCAGGATCAATAAAAGATTCTTCAGTGATTAAAACCAATCTGCCATTCAACGAACTGACAGAAGAATTAATAACATCCAGTTGTATAATTGTCCCCTCCTATTCTGAAGGATTTGGTTTTACTGCTGTAGAAAGTTCAGCCATGGGAATACCTTTAATATCATCAGGTAAAGGTTCACTTAAGGAAGTAGTTTTCGGGAAAGTAATAACGATGAAAGATCTTCGTCCGGAATCACTGAAGGAGTCAATGATAAAAGCTGTTAATAATGATTTTGAAACAGTTCAGAATAAACAATTTACCATACAGGACTTCATTAATAATCACTTGGAATTGTATGATGAATTAAAAGACTAAAAGAAAAAAATACTATTTCTTCTGTTGAGCTTTAAGTTGCTTTACCATTTGAATATGTCCCGGAATGGACTTATCATTAGTAATAGAATATGCCTTTTCGAGATAACTTAGAGCTTCATCATAGTCAAATGTATTTATACAAGAATTAGCATATAACAACATAGCTTCAACATTATTTGGATTCAATTCCAGGGATTTTTTAAAATATTGTTTTGCTTTAACCCTTTCATTTAAGTTGAAATAAACCTTTCCGGTATAGAAGTATGCTTCACCGCTAGAAGGAGAATTTTTTATCCATTCATTTGCAGTTTCAATAGCTTTGACATAATCCTGTCTTTCGAAATAATATCCGAAAATACTTTTATTAGCATTATCATCTGAGGGCATTTCTTTCAACACTTCTCTCATATATTTCAAGCCTGCCTGATGCTCCTTAATACTTATATTATAAGCTGCAAGAACTTTCCTTGATTGAATTCTGAAGTTTTTATCTTTTGAATTCAATAGCTTTGTATAATATTCAACAGCCTTATTTTCCTGACCTGCTTTAAGACAATTCAACCCAAGTTCTGCAATAGTTTCTTCATTTTCAGGATTCAAGATATAGGCTTTTTCAAAACATTCAATAGTCTTTAAAGTGTTCTTTTCACCTGTGTCCTTATACATTTTACCAAGAGCGAACCATCCCCTGAAATAATCAGGATATTTTTCAGTCACATCAGTCCAAAGAGAAATTCTGTCATTCCAAACAACATTACGTGCAATAGTTCCGGCAGACATTAAGATTAATATACTTGCGGCAAAAGGTTTTAAAAAAGCTGGCTTTCTTGAAAAAAGAAAAAAGTCAAGTGTTCCAAAAAGTGAAATAGAAAAACCTGCTAATGGTAAATACATTCTTTGATCGAACATTGGATCCGTGATAGGAATGATGGACGATTCAACTAAAAGAGTTATAAAAATCCAGAATATTCCAAAAGAAACCAAAGGTGATTTCTTCAACATATAAACTCCATATCCTATTACGCCAATTAAAATCAGAATCCCTGATATAACTTTGAAATTAAAAAACCCATCAGCAATCTTTACTCCATGATCTATAGACAAACCTAATGGGATCAACATCATTCCAAAGTATCGGGGAATAACATACATTTGGGTTGCCAAGTAATTTAGAGGAGTTATTTTATCAGTTTCAGCTGGAATTCCATAAATAGAAACTCCAATAATGAAAGCAGCAATCAGAACACTGCTGTATGCAATAATGTATTTATTACATATTTTACCATTTTTATTTCTGATAAAGAAAATCTCTATAAGTAAAAATATTAAAGGAAAAACAATTGCATTTTGTTTTGAAAGAGAAGCTATTATTCCGGATAAAACTGCAAGAAAAAGAATAACCAGAGATTTTAATTTTTTATCTTCCTTTAGATAGCTTGTTCTTCCAATAAAATATAATAGCGCAGAAATAATTAAAAACAAACCAGCCATAGCACTCATTCTTTGAATAATATATGTGACCGATTGTGTTTGTACAGGTTGTAATAAAAAATATAAAGAAATAATAAAAATCAGCCAGGAGTAATTCTTATTTTCTGAAGTAGTTTTAAAAATCCTGCCAAGAAATATAAAAAGAAAAAAGCCAGTCAGTATATGAACTAAAAGATTAAAAAGATGATAACCAAAAACCTTTTCTCCATGAAGAGCATAATTAATGGCAATTGTAAAGAAAGAAAAAGGTCTTTCGTTAATTTTCAGCCAATTATCAATATTCTTAAAATAGTCAAGCGAATGAACTGATTCACGAAATGAAATCTGATTATGATCGTCAAATTGAAAAGGGACATTAAAACTACCGGAATAAACAATAAAATTAGTAAGGAAAAAGATTAAAAGAACATACCATTTGTTTTCAACAATATTATTCAATATTGTTTTCTTTTGTATCTGAGACTTTTGTTGTTTTGGTTTCATTATTAGCTTTATTTTCGACTTTGTTTTCAATTTCTTGTTTAAAAAGGGCAAGTTCCTGAGCAAGTACTTTAATTTTTTCTGCTTGCTTTGATATTATTATTGAAAATTCAATTAATAGTAATATTATTCCGACAAGTAAAATAATAAAAAGGACAGAAGGGGCATAAGCGATTCCGAAAACAGAAGCTAACCAGTCAATACCTCTTCTCCATATTGATAATACTACAAAGACCAAAGAAACTGAAAGCCAAATCAATGAATATTCAGTTTTAAGTTTTCTTTTTCTTACAAGATTAATGACTACTACAAAGATCAATAAACTTGCTGCAACTGAAATTACCTGTATTCTGTCCATAGTATTTAAGAATTAATTTCCCTGGGTCTTAAACATGCCATCAGCATTGAGATAATCACTTTTATCATATAGTAAGGGCCTTTATGATAAGGTATTGAAGAAATGCCACCTTGTCGGGAATACATCTGAGTAAAAACCTCTTTGATAGAAAATTTATTCCGGGCAAGAAGAACTACAATTTCCGGTTCGGGATAATCAACAGGATATTCATGCACAATAAAACTTACAACTTTTTTGTTGAACGCTCTGAATCCTGAAGTATGATCTCTTATTCTTTTTCTTATTATGAAAAGGCTTAAAATCTCAAACACCTTAATTCCAATTCTTCTTAAAAAATCAGAATTTTTAGTTTTATTATCTCCAACAAAACGAGATCCGATGCAAACATCACATTCTCCTGATAAAACCAAATCAACTAATACTTTCACATCTTTAGCCTGATGTTGTCCATCAGCATCAAACTGGACAGCACAATCATAGTTATTTTTTGCAGCATATTTCAAACCGGTTTGAACTGCACCTCCAATTCCAAGATTAACAGGCAAGTCAACTACTATTGTATTTTTTATTCTTTTAGCCAATTCAGAAGTCTTGTCTGTTGATGCGTCATTAACGACAATGCAGTCATAAGCAGGACATTCGTAAAGAAGAGATTCAATAACAGAAGTTATTGTAGCCTCTTCATTATAGGCAGGAATTATAATTAGTACTTTAGGATCCATCTTTAAAATGAAAAGTGAAACTAATAAAAAAATTAAAATCAAAAGATAATTTAAAACAAAATACTAATAAGCAGTATTAAAACTTATTGTTTTTGTATTTTTGCGGATCAATAAAAAAGGGAGATTATATTATAATTTAATGTTTACCGGACAAAAAATAGCAATAATAGGAAGCGGGAGTTGGGCTACTGCGTTAGCCAAGATATTAATGAATAATACAGGTACAATAAACTGGTATATCAGAAATCCGGAGAATATAGAGTATTTCAAAAAAAACAGTCATAATCCCAATTATTTATGTGATGTATTATTTGATGTCAGCAAAATAGGCTTTTACAATGATATAAATGAAGTTTGCGAATCATCAGATGTTCTTATCTTTGTAATACCTTCTGCATTTTTAAAAGAATCTTTGGAGAATTTAACTGTTGACATAAGTAAGAAATTCATTATTTCAGCAATTAAAGGAATTGTACCAGAGGACAATCTGATAGTTGGCAAATTTTTCAATCAAAAATTCAATGTTCCTCTAGATTCAATAGGAATAATTGCAGGACCATGTCATGCTGAAGAAATTGCCCTTGAAAGACTTTCATATTTAACAATAGCATGTCCTGATGTAAAAAAGGCAAGAGCTTTTGCCTTGATGATTGAAAGTTCATATATAAGAGCCCATATTTCAGATGATATTTATGGTACTGAATATGCTTCTGTTCTAAAAAATGTAATAGCAATTGCAGCAGGAATTTGTAACGGCCTGCATTATGGAGATAATTTCCAGGCAGTATTGGTTTCAAATGCTATACAGGAAATCAAAAGATTTGTAGATAAGGTACACCCGATAACTAGAGATATAAAAGGATCTTCATACCTTGGAGATTTGTTGGTTACAGCATATTCTCAGTTTAGCCGGAACAGGCTTTTCGGGACTATGATAGGTAAAGGATATTCCATTAAAGCAGCTCAGTTAGAAATGAGAATGGTTGCTGAAGGTTATTATGCGGTAAAGTGTATAAAAGAAATTAATCAGGAGCATAATGTAAACATGCCTATATGCGATGCTGTTTACAATATATGTTATGAAAATATTTCACCTGCGATAGAAATAAGATTATTAACAGAAAATCTAAGATAACACGATGGAAAAATTAAAATTAGACCTTTCAAAAGCATTTGGTAAATCAGCCGGATTTATTTCTCCTGCTGAATTTGAAACATACAAAAATGCTACTGAAGAATATAATTATGCATTACATTCAAAATCAGGCAGAGGGAGTGATTATGTTGGTTGGGTAAATCTTCCAAACGAAATAAGTGATGATTTTCTGACCGATATTGAAGAAACAGCAAAAAATATCAGAGCCAAAAACATTGATATTTATGTAGTAATAGGCATTGGAGGATCATATTTGGGAGCAAAAGCAGTAATAGATGCATTAAACAATAATTTTTCTCAATTAAATGGCAACAAACCTGCAATCTTATTTGCAGGTCAAAATATTAGCGAAGATTATCTTGCAGAACTTAGAGATCTTTTGAAAACAAAAGAATGGGCAATTTGCGTAATTTCCAAATCAGGTACCACTACTGAGCCTGCATTAGCTTTCAGAGTTCTTAAACAAGATATAGAAGAAAAATATGGCAAAAATGAATCAATAAGCAGAATATGTGCAATAACTGATTCATCTAAAGGGGCATTAAGAACACTAGCAAATTCAGAAGGATATAAAACATATGTAATACCTGATGATGTTGGTGGCCGATATTCTGTATTAACTCCGGTAGGTTTGGTGGCAATTGCAGTTGCAGGTTTTGATATTAAAGCACTTGTCAAGGGTGCAAAGGACATGTCAGACCTTACGTTGCCTTCTGTTAAGTTTAATGAAAATATTGCCTGTAAATATGCAGCAGCAAGACATGTTTTATATTCTGAAGGAAAGAAAATTGAAATTCTTGTAAACTATCAACCGAAACTTCACTTCATGGCTGAGTGGTGGAAACAATTATATGGAGAAAGTGAAGGGAAAAACGGTAAGGGAATTTTTCCTGCTTCTGTTGATTTTTCTTCCGACCTTCATTCAATGGGGCAATATATTCAGGAGGGTGAGCGAATTATATTTGAAACAGTACTGTCAGTATCAAAACCAAATAGAGAAGTAATTATTCCATCAGATAAAGATAATCTCGACAAATTGAATTTCCTAGCTGGAAAAAATGTTGATTTTGTTAATAAGATGGCTGAACTTGGAACTCAAATAGCTCATGTTGATGGAGACGTTCCAAACATCAGAATTGAAATTCCTGAATTAAATGAATACTTCATTGGTCAAATGATTTATTTCTTTGAAAAAGCATGTGGAATCAGCGGATATTTATTGAACGTTAATCCTTTCGATCAACCGGGAGTAGAAGCCTATAAGAAAAACATGTTTGCTCTTCTTGAAAAACCTGGCTTTGAAGAGGAAACTAAAATGTTAAAAGGAAGAATATGGAATATTCCGGTCATAAAATTATGATTTGAATTTTCATTCATATACTAAGATCATTTACTAGTAAAAGATTATCTCAAAATATGATAAAATTTTTGGGATAATCTTTTTTCTTTTATATAATTAAAGAATGAATTATTTGGGCCATATATTTTTATCGGGGGATAATGAAGATATAATTGTTGGGAATTTCATTGCTGATTCTGTTAAAGGGAAAAAGTACAAATTATATCCAACAGAAATTCAAAAAGGCATCTTATTACATAGAAAGATAGATGAGTTCACTGATAAAAATGAGCATTTCCAAAACATTAAATTATTTTTTATTCCTGTTTACAACCATTACTCAGGTGTTGTTGCAGACTTAACTGTAGATTATTACCTTGCATTAAACTGGAGTAATTATTCTGATATTCCTTTAAAAATATTCACTTCAAAAATCTATAATATTTTTTTAAAGAATTATCATATTATACCTGTTCGAATGAAGCGTTTCTTACATAACCTGATATATAGGGACAGATTGCTTACATATTCCAGTTTAAAAGGTATTAAAGAAGCACTTTCAATTATGTCATTTCATTCTGAATTGCCAGATTTTTCAGCAAAAGCAGTTAGAATAATAGATGATAATAATAAAGAAATGAACAATCTTTTCAATTCATTTATTAATGAAATAAGAGAGTATGTTCAAATTCAAAAAGATGAAATTCTAATTGATGAAGAAAAAGACTTAAACGCTAACGCAACTGCTCAAATCTGCTTCGATCAAGGCTCAATAAAACGAAAAGAAGTATAGTGAAAAACCATAAAGAAGAACCTCCATAACTAAAAAAAGGCAAAGGAATGCCAATAACAGGAGCTAAACCAATGGTCATACCTATATTAACCGCAAAATGGAAAAATATTATTGAAGCAACAGAATATCCATAAAACCTACTAAATGTAGATTTCTGTCTTTCTGCAAGTTTAACAATTCTATACAGCATGAAAACAAAAGCTAAAACAATTACTGCTGTTCCAACAAATCCCCATTCTTCTCCAACAGTACAGAAAATAAAGTCGGTGCTTTGTTCAGGCACAAAATCATATTTTGTTTGAGTACCTTTTAAGAAACCTTTTCCAAGGAATCCTCCTGACCCAATTGCAATCTTAGATTGATTAACATTATAACCGGCCCCTAATGGATCAGATTCTATGCCAAGTAAGTTATTAATTCTATCCTGATGATGAGGCTTGAGAATATTATGAAAGGTAAAGTCAACAGTAAAAGATAATAAAACAGAAATAAGGAAAATTGAGATGACTAACGGGGCCTGAGGTATTCTTTTATAAATTGCTAAAAAAAGAAGTATTACAGAACTTATAATAGATGACCTAAGAAGTATATAATAAAAATCAAGTGGTGTACCCTTAAAAATAATATAAAAAAGAGTAATAAGAGCAGTAAATGAAACAAAAACAATCAGACCGGTTAAAATATTGTTCCACTTTTTCTTAATAAGATAATAGGCCAGGAAAGCCAGGAAAATTAAAACAAGTATGAAAATAGCCGGATTTAAAACCAATGATAGAATAAAAATTAAACCAACAAGAAAAAGAAAAAATAATATTAGCCCTGATAAACCTTCTCTGAACATTGGTAATAAAAACACCATGTATACTATTGCAGATCCGGTATCATGCTGTAAAAAAATCAAAAGAACAGGAATTAAAATAAGAATAAGAATATTCAAACGTGATTTGGAATCTTTAAAACTAAAGTTATATGTACTGACTAATTTAGCTAGTGCAAGAGAAGTACCGAATTTAGCAAACTCAGAAGGTTGAAATCCAAAACTTCCAAATAAAAACCAGGACTTAGATCCGTTAACTTCAGCACCAAGAAAAAGAACAACAAATAACAAGAAAATAAAAAATCCGAATATTAAATAGGAAAAAGTCACAAACACTTTACTGTCTGTTGCAATAATAAGCACTGCCATAAAGAATGCACAAATGATCCATATCATTTGCTTACCATATCTCTGGCTCATATCAAAAATACTCTTATGTTCTTCATTATAAACAGAAGAATAAATATTCAACCATCCGGCGAACACCATGAATAAGTAAACCAGAATAATTACCCAGTCAATTTTTTTCCATATACTATAGTTCCCTGACAATTTATTTATAATACTTAATATAATTTGGCAAATATGGATATAATAAATTTGATTCTATCATTTTTGTTTCAAGCCCTTTTCTGGAAGGTTGAATAGAATCATTTAAATATTTTTCAATCATTAATGATGCAATTGGTCCGGCATATAGATTACCCCACTTACCATTTTCAACATACACAGCAATTGCAATTTTAGGATTTTCTCTAGGAGCAAAAGCAATAAACGTCGAATGATCAACTCCTGAATTTTGAGCTGTTCCGGTCTTACCACAGGCTTTTATTCCGGGAATATTACAGTTACTGGCAGTACCTCCGGTAAAAACACCTTCCATACCATCTAAAATCAATTCAAAATTAATACGATCTACACTTGTATTTTTCTTTTTTAAAAATTCATCATTGATTTCCTTTCCTTCAATTTTCTTTACAACATGAGGAGGATAATAAAAGCCTCTGTTTGCAATAATTGCAGCATAATTAGCCATTTGAATCGGGGTAGTCTGAATCTCTCCCTGGCCTATAGCTAAAGAAACAACAGATAAAGACCTCCATTTGGTACCTTTAAAGGTTTTTTTGTCATAATACTCAGAAGTTGGAATAAAACCTTTAGCTTCTTCATTAAATTCTATACTTACTCTATTCCCAAATCCAAAGCTCAAAACATGATTTCTCCATGCTTCGTAACCTTCTTTGGGGGAATTATATTTTTTTGCATCAAGGACTCTCCTGAATACCTGAGAAAAGTAGGCATTACATGAAGCAGAGATTGCACTATTTAATGAAAAAGACTGATGGTGGTGACAAGCCTGATGAAAATTGCCTATATGAAGCCCTCCGTTACAACTAAAAGCAGATGAACTAGTAATTGCATCTTCTTGTAAGGCAATCAATCCATGTAACATTTTAAAAGTAGAGCCCGGTGGATATTGAGCACTGGTTGCCCGATTAAATAGAGGCAACAAAGTATCGTTTAGTAATTTTGGAAAATTCTCAATCCTATTTCTTCCAACGAGAATATCCGGCTTATAAGATGGAGAACTAACAAGTGTTAAAATTTCTCCGGTTGAAGGTTCAATGGCAACTATACTACCGGCTTTATTACTCATCAATAATTCGCCATACTCCTGAAGTTTCCAGTCAAGGGTTGTTATTAAATTATTACCCTTAATTGAAACAGTGTCAAGTAAACCATTATTATATGATCCCTTTACTCTATTATGAACATCAACTAAAAATAAAGACACTCCTTTTTTACCTCTCAGTTCATTTTCATAAGCTCCTTCAATACCATTTATTCCTACATAGTCACCCATTCTATAATAAGGATCCTTATTAATTGCCATTTGATCAACTTCACCAATATAGCCCAGCACATGAGCAGCTATATTATGAGAATAATTTCTAAGAGTTCGTGTTTGAAAATAGAATCCCGGATATTTATACATTTTTTCTTGCAAAAGAGCATAACTGGAAGGGGAAACCTGCTTAACCACGGCAGTTGGTTTAAACTTTGAGTAAGCCTTGGCTTTCTTTAGCTCATTGGTAAAATCAGTTTTAGAAATCTTTAAATAATTACAAAGAGAAACTGTATCGAAAATTCCAATTTCTGATGGAGTAGCCATCAAATCATATACTGCCTGATTGTAAACTAGCAGTTCACCATTCCTATCGTAAATCAAACCACGGGAAGGAAAATCAACAACTTCTCTAACAACATTTCTAGTGGCAGACCTTTTGTAAGAAGAATTTATTACCTGCAAGCTAAAAAGCTTAATAATAAATGCAATACCTACAAAAAAGAATAAAAAAAGAATTATATTTTTCCTTTTAGAATAACTGTCCACTTTGTTTATTTCCTGAAAATTAAAAACTGACTAATAATCACAAAAATAAACGTAAAGATTGAACTAAAAAAACTTCTTAATAAAGTATTAAGAAATCCATTAAAAGAAAATGCTTCAATATAAAATAAAAATATATGATGTATTAGTATTAGAACAGCTGCATATCTTAAAAACCAAATTAATCCAAGATTTGAAATTGTTGGAAGCATTGATTTCTCCTGATCATCAAGATTATAAGTATTGAATAAGAATGGCCTTATAAAAGAAATCAATACAGTAGCTGAAGCATGAATGCCGGGAGTATTAGAAAAAATATCAATCGAAATACCCAGGATAAAGCCCAATATCAGCAATAAATATTTTGGAATATTTACAGGTAGAATTAAAATAAAAAGAATATAAAAGTAAGGATTTACAAATCCACTAAACTGTAAGTTATTCATAAATAGCACCTGTACCAGGACTATTACTATAAAAGAAATAATATACCAAACAGGACCTTTATTCATTGTTTGTAAGTTTTTCAAGATCTGTTCTTTCTTTGAATATTTTGTTTTCAATAATTTCAACGTAGCTGATGTTACTAAAATCAACTGAAAGCTGAATCCAAATCTTTTTAAAATTATCTCCTGAATTATATTCTACTAAAGTGGTGGTTCCAATATTAATACCTTCCGGAAAAATAGTTGAGAATCCACTTGTGACTACAGTATCTCCTTCATTAATTTCAACATGATAAGGTATCTCACTTAAAATCGCCTGTCGCGGGTTTTTACCATCCCAGCTGAGTGTTCCAAAGTAATTAGATTTTAACAACTTTGCATTGACTGACCATCTCTCATTTAATAAGGACAGAACAGTTGAATAATTTCTTGACGCATTAACTACAACACCAACAATTCCATCAGCAGATATTACCCCCATATCAGGTCTGACACCATCTTTAAAACCTTTATTTAAGGTTAAATAATTATCATGCTTATTTACTGAATTATTAATAACCCTTGCCGGGATTGCTCTTGTAATATTTGAATCAATAGGCACAACTGCTTTTAAAAAAATATCTGATTCTTTAATCAGCCTTAACTGATTTCTCAATTTGGCATTTTCAGAAGCAAGTTGGTCATTTATTATCTGTAGCTTAAAATAGTTCTCAATTTTATTAGACTTATCATAAACAAATCCGGAAATTGCATTTGAAGAATTTGTAAATATTACCCTATGATAGTTGTTATATTTAATTATAAAAGAAAAACATAAAATTTCAATAATGATAAATAATAAAAGATGATTGTATTTATATAGAAAATTTAATAAGCTTTTCATCTCATTAAATTGTTAGCGTTATCATCTTTTTGTATCATTAAATTACTCCTCAATCAAAATTATCTGATCAGGAAAGGAAATTTATCTACATTCTTAAGTGCAATACCTGTACCTCTGGCAACTGCCCTAAGTGGATCTTCGGCTATTTTGAACTGAATATTGATTTTATCAGATAATCTTTTATCTAATCCTCTCAATAAAGCTCCACCACCAGCAAGATAGATACCTTTATTAACGATATCTGCATACAATTCAGGTGGTGTTTGTTCAAGCGCATTTAAAATTGCTGCTTCAATTTTTGAAATGGATTTATCTAAACAATGAGCTATCTCTTGGTAAGAAACCGGAACTTCAACTGGTAAAGCAGTCATTTGGTTAGGTCCCTGAACTATATAGTCAGCAGGAGGTTCATCTAATTCGGAAATAGCAGCACCAACATTAATTTTTATTTCTTCAGCAGTTCTTTCTCCTACTTTTATATTATGCTGATGTCTCATATATTCCATAATATCAGCGGTTAAATCATCTCCTGCAATTCTGATTGATTTATTTGTTACTATGCCGCCTAATGAAATTACTGCTATCTCTGTAGTACCTCCACCGATGTCAACGATCATATTTCCTTCAGGTGCTTCTACATCAATACCTATTCCAATAGCTGCTGCCATAGGTTCATATATCAAATAAACTTCTCTGGCTCCTGCATGTTCTGAAGAATCTCTTACAGCTCTTAATTCAACTTCTGTACTTCCGGAGGGTATACATACAACCATTTTTAATGAAGGTGGAAATAATCTGTTCCCTGTATTTATCATTTTTATCATCCCCCTGATCATTTGTTCGGCAGCATTAAAATCTGCAATAACTCCATCACGAAGAGGCCTGATAGTTTTAAGGTTAGAATGTGTTTTCCCTTGCATTTGCCTGGCTTTTTCACCAATAGCAACAAGTTTCTCAGTTTTAAGATCAATTGTAACAATTGATGGTTCATCTACAACAATTTTATCATTGTAAATTATTATTGTATTCGCAGTACCAAGGTCTACGGCAACTTCCTGTGTTAAAAAAGAAAATAATCCCATATATTTCTTAATGTTTAAAATGACGAGTTCCGGTAAATACCATTGCAATATTATGATCGTTGCAAAAATCAATTGAATCCTGATCCCTTATAGACCCTCCTGGTTGAATTACACAATCAACTCCCACTCCATGGGCTATTTCAACGCAATCAGCAAAGGGAAAATATGCATCAGAAGACATTACTGCACCCTTTAGATCAAATCCAAAACTTTCAGCTTTCTCAATTGCATGCTTTAACGCATCAACTCTTGAGGTTTCTCCTACTCCACTTGCAAGTAACTGTTTATTCTTTGCTAAAACAATTGTATTTGATTTTGATTGCTTTACCAGTTTATTTGCAAATAATAAATCCTCAATCTGAGATTTAGTAGGTTTTACAAAAGTAACCGGATTTAATTCTTCAGTAGATTCTTTTTTAATATCCCTGTCCTGATATAAAACTCCGTTAAGAACACTTCTGAATTGAGAAGCCGGCAAATTGATATTCTTCCTTACCAGTATAATCCTGTTTTTCTTGGATTTTAACAATTCCAGAGCACTTTCTTCGTATCCGGGTGCAATTATAACTTCAAAGAATATCTTATTTATTTCTGTAGCTGTATCCTTATCTATTTTGGAATTCGTAATTATAATACCCCCATAGGCTGATACCGGATCACCAGCAAGAGCATCTTTCCATGCATCAAATAACTTATCCCTGGACGCACACCCACATGCATTATTGTGTTTGAGTATCGCAAATGTATTTTCATTATATTCATCGATAAGTCCTACAGCAGCATCAATATCCAGAAGATTATTGTAAGAAATTTCTTTGCCATGAAGCCTTTCAAACATCTCATCCAAATTGCCAAAAAATATACCTCTTTGATGTGGGTTTTCTCCATACCTCAAAATATTGCTTTCATTATAGCTTACACGAAAAAGATCATCTGCTCCGTTGTTGAAGTATTTAAAAATAGCAGTATCATAATGCGATGAAGTTGCAAAAGCTTTTCGGGCAAATTCCTTACGATCTGAAATTGAAGAACAACCATTCTTTTCATCTAAAAGCTCTAACAATCCGTCATATTCCTTTTCAGAAGAAATAATAATTACATCATTAAAATTTTTAGCGGCTGCTCTAATCAATGAAATTCCACCAATATCAATCTTTTCAATAATATCTTCTTCACTTGCTCCTGAAGATAGAGTTTCTTCAAAAGGATACAAATCAACTATAACAAGATCTATTTCAGGGATAGAATATTGATTCATCTGATTTATATCATCCTTATTATCCCTTCTGCCTAATATCCCACCAAAAATTTTAGGATGAAGCGTCTTAACTCTTCCACCTAAAATCGAAGGATAATTTGTAAGATCTTCAACAGCCGTGACATTTACACCTAATTCTTCAATATATTTTTGAGTTCCTCCTGTAGAATAAATCTTTACATCGTACTTTTTTAACTTATCAACAATTTGATTTACCCTATTTTTATTATATACTGAAATCAGAGCCGATTTTATTTTCTTTAAATCACTCATTTATTTTTCGTTTATGTAATGAATATTAATAACTTATACCTTTAATAATTAAAAGTAATTATCTTAAAAAAAACAGGTTGAAAATACCAATGATTTTGGAAGTTTCAAAACTGAATCCTAAATTTCAGAACATTTAACAAATAATTGTCTTGAATCTAAAATATTTGTCAATTCTACAAAATCTTTTACTGACAATTGTTCAGGTCGTTTTTCCATAAAGGGATGATCTAAATCATTCATAATGCATATTGATTTCAAGCTATTCCTTAACATTTTTCTTCTTTGATTAAAACTAGTCTTAACTACTTTTTTAAAGAGTATTTCATCGCACCCCAAATTAGTTACATCATTTCTTTTAACTCTTATTACTGCCGACTTTACTTTGGGAGGAGGGCTAAAGACATGCTCGTGGACTGTAAATAAGTATTCAACAGTGTAGAAAGCCTGCAATAAAACACTTAATATTCCATATTCCTTAGATCCCGGACCGGAAGCAATCCTTTCTGCTACTTCTTTTTGTAACATCCCTACTACTTCTGCTACTATATGTCTATTCTCCAATACTTTAAAAAATATTTGTGAGGATATATTGTAAGGGAAATTCCCAATTACTGATATTTTTTTACCTCTTGAAAAGTCATTAATATCCATTTTTAAAAAATCTCCTGAAAATATATGATCTTTATTCTCCGGATATTTTTTATTCAGAAACTCTATGGACTCTCTGTCTATTTCAATTAAATAGGTTTGATATTTTTTTTCTTGAAAAAGAAATTCTGATAAAACACCCATTCCCGGGCCCACTTCTAAAACCAGCTCATTATCACCCGATAAGCTTTCAACAATGGTTTTAGCAATGTTTAAATCTTTCAAAAAGTGTTGTCCAAGATTCTTTTTAGCCTTCACATAATTCATAATTTTAAATTTTATCAGAGTTGTGTTTTAAATTCTAAATAAGTATCATTGTTGGACTTTTACTCAGAAAATACAAAATTAACAAAGCGACTTTAATCTTTATTGTTTTGAAAAAAAAGATTCTAAATATTTTAAAATATATTGCTTTTACTTCCCTGGGAATAACACTTTTCTGGCTTGTTTACCGAGATCAGGATTTTAATAAAATATTTTCTACACTTAAGAATGATGTAAATTACTTCTGGGTAATCTTGTCTCTTTTTTTAGGATTACTTAGTCATATTAGCCGAACTCTGAGATGGAAAATTGCTCTTGAACCACTTGGTGAAAAACCACGAACAATTAATACTTTTATCACTGTAATGGCAGCTTATTTTATGAATCTTTTACTTCCAAGAATGGGAGAATTTATAAGATGCGGGCTTTTATCAAAATATGAAAAAATACCTTTCCCTAAATTATTTGGAACTGTAATTACTGAAAGAATTGTTGATGTGATAATGCTTTTTATCCTATTCCTAATTGTTGGAATATTAGAATTTGATGTCCTTGTAAATTTTGGAAAACAAAATCCTGAAGTAATTGAAAATGCTATTTCTATAATCAAATCACCTTTATTATGGATTGGACTTGTATTATTGATTTCCGGAATTATTATTTATTTCAAATTAAGAAAGAAAAGAAGTGGAGAAAACCAAATCGAGAAAATAATAGCTGAATTTATTGAGGGTATAAAATCTGTAATTACAATGAAACGCTATAAAGAATATATAGCACATACAATTTTCATTTGGTTAATGTATTTTCTAATGCTTTATTGCGTATTTTTTAGTCTTGATTTCACAAAACACCTTGGACCCGAAGCAGGACTTACTACTTTTGTGATGGGAACACTTGCAATGCTTGCCCCTGTTCAGGCCGGAATTGGAGCCTGGCACTTTATGGTGGAAAAGTCTTTATTATTGTACGGAGTAGAAAGTATGAACGGTAAAATATTTGCTTTACTTGCACATACCAGTACAAATGCTTTAATTATTTTACTTGGAGTGATATGTATTATAATTTTACCAATAGTAAACAGAAATTATAATCCAAAAAGACCGGATAATAATAATTAACAATTAAACATTTCAAAGTTTTAAAATTGAATACCGAATTCTTTATAGCTAAAAGAGTATTTTTCGAAAAAGAAAAAAACAAAGGTATTTCCGGAAAAATAGTCACTATTGCAGTAGCTAGTATATCTTTGAGCCTTGCCGTAATGATTATTTCGGTATCAATTCTTATTGGATTCAAACAACAAGTCAGAGAAAAAGTAATAGGATTTGGCTCCCATTTTCAGGTTGTCAATTTTGATTCAAACTCATCATTTGAAACCATTCCCATAAAGATTGATTCAACTTTAATCAAAAAATACAATTCAGTTCCAAATGTCAGACATCTGCAAGTGTATGCCACTAAACCCGGTATTATAAAGACTGATACTGAAATTCATGGAATGGTTATTAAAGGTGTGAATTCAAATTATGACTGGAGCTTTTTTAAAACCAATTTAATAGATGGTGATGTTCCTCAATTAAATAATTCATCCACGACTAATGACGTTCTTATTTCAGAGAAGATTGCACTTAAACTTCAATTAAAAACCGGAGACCCATTATATTGTTATTTTTTTAATGAAGGTGAAAAAATCCCCAGAAACAGAAAATTCAACATAAAAGGGATTTACAGAACAAGCCTGGATGAATTCGACAGAATATTCATTATTGCTGATATTAGGATTGTCCAGAAACTTAATGAGTGGGATTCAACTCAAATAAGTGGTTATGAAATTCAAATAAATGATTTCAAATTAATTGATAAAGTATTTCCGACTCTTCAGGATATTACCATGAATAATACCAGTGAGGAAAGTACCCTCAAGGTTTTTAGTATTACCAAAAGGTATTCAATGATTTTTGCCTGGCTATCGGTACTCGATATGAATGTATGGGTTCTTTTGGTTCTAATGATTGGAGTTGCCGGTATAAATATGATTTCAGGACTTCTTATTATAATACTTGAAAGAACCCGGATGATTGGTATATTAAAGTCTCTTGGTTGTCCCAACTTTAAAATCAGAAAAGTTTTCCTTTACCTCTCCGGATTTCTTTCTATAAAAGGATTACTTTGGGGGAATATCGTCGGAATTGGGTTCTGCTTATTTCAATACTTTACAGGAGCATTTAAGTTAGATCCAACGTCTTATTATTTAGATACTGTGCCAATATCAATGAATTTTATTTATATTTTATTTTTAAATATTGGAACTTTGATTTCAATTATATGTATGATTATTCTACCTTCATTATTTATTTCAAAAATCACTCCTGTTGAAGCAATTTCAGTTGAATAGCAAAATTTTATTTTATGCTAATTAACAATATCACAATAGATGAAATTAAAATAGCAATTAAACGATATTTGCCTGGGAATAATGCTCATCTTAAAATGATTCCAAAAGATAGGAACCTCATCATCCCAGAAAAAAATACTTCCGGATATATTGATAGTGCAGTTCTTATTATTTTATTCAATATTGCAGATAATCTTAATTTCTGCCTAATTAGACGGAGCCATAAATTAAAATACCATCCCGGACAAATTAGTTTTCCGGGTGGAAAGATCGAAAAGGGAGAATCTGACTTTTCAATTACCGCCCTGAGGGAAGCAAATGAAGAAATAGGATTGGATTCAAATAAAATTGAAATAATTGGAAACATTTCAAATGTTTATATTCCTGTCAGCAATTTTATGATTTATCCAGTTCTAGCATATTCTGAAGATGAACCGATTTTAAAAGCCAACGAATCTGAAGTTGATGAAATTATTTATATTCCTGTTAATGAGTTTTTTAATCCTGTCAACATAACAGAAGAAATCGTAAAAACAGGAAACTCAATGATAAAAACCCCATGTTATAAAATAAATGGCAATATTATTTGGGGAGCAACTGCAATGTTGATAAATGAATTCTGTGAAATAATTATTAATCATAGAACGTCCATATAAATCCGAATCTGAATGCCATTTGATTTAAAGGATAACCCGGAGAACTGAAAAATTTTCCTCCCATAAATGAAGAGTTTGCATGATATAGCATAGCAAAAGCACTTGTCCTTTTCAACTTAGCATTAGCGAATAAGTTAAAAAGAGGATATCCTCCAGTTTTAACATCATCCTGTAAGTAAAATCTGCTTGTCGATGGATCATATTTATCAGCATAGAATTTAGAATTATAATACATCTCTGCACCTATCTGGAAATGCATAACTTTAAATAAAGTCCCATAAAAAGATAAACATGTATAATAATTCAATAAAGGCAAATGTAACACTTCAGATGCATTTGTTCCCTGTATAAAGAATTTATTAGCCCAGGAAAAAGAACCAATTCTTAAATCATTATTAATCCAATAATTATACACAGAAATTGGCTTATCATGCTGAACAGGAACTACAGCTTTACCATTATAAATAAAATTATCAGTCAATGAATAATTTAAACCGGTCTTCAAATTTATACCCGGATAATAAACATGAAACTTTACATTAAATAAATTCTGCTTCTTAAAATCATTGTTCCACTTAAAATGATTGTCATTCCATTTTTCTTGAAAAATATCTGCAGACCTTGAATCATAAACAGTGCTTAAATATATATACGTTGAATCCTTAAAAATTTTAATTAATCTTTGGTATTCAGCAATAACATTAATATCTCCCAGGTTTCTTCCCAATATTGCATAATTTGCTAAAATGCCCCATTGATTAACTTGATTATTATAGCTATATAATTCTCCGCCTAATATAAGATTAGAATAATTATATCTTATCGACCCGTAAGGCACAGGATGAGTTGCTGTTACAATTTCATTTTTAATAAAAACTCTTTTCCCGAAATTAAATTTAGATTTTTCTCCTTCAAGGGTTCTTAACTGTATAAAATGTTTGAACCTAAAAAAAGATGAGCTATCTGTTCTGTTCTTATTACTATCAAAAAAAATGGTGTCAAAGAAAGAATTAATCACTGAAGGCTCATAAAAAAGCCTTTTGGAATTATCAATCTGAGCAGAATATTGAATCCCAAATCCGGGAGACTTAATTGCTTCTATAATTGAATCTTTCTTAGCGGGTGATATTGATAAGCCATCAGCTAAATACTCATGAGATGTGAAAAAAGAAAAATAATTCACAGAAGTTCTTATGCTACTGTTATTATACTTAACCCGTAATTCGTTTGGTTCATATCTGGTATTAACAATTGTATCAGTAATTCCTCCGTTTTCCTGGATTTCATTCAAACCTGTTATTATACTAGCATACCCGTTATATTTTTTTGTATTTCTTGAAATAAAGAAATTCAAATGTCGGTGTTTAGCCGCTTGAGAAGTATATTGACCTTGATTTTTTATTGTGTTGAAGTTAAATCCAAAGTTTGTTGTTGAATCTATATTCTGAGTAAAAAATGCTTTAAATATCTGTTCATACTTTGAACCGGGTTGATTTCCCTGATCATATAGTAAATATGCAAATGGAGTTACAGTATTATAATACTCTACGTCATTTTGATCATATCTGTATATATCAAAAACATTAGCAAAATAAAATCCTGAATTATATGTTCTGTCAAAAAAATCGTTTGAGATATAGGGAGAGCCCAGATAACCTAAATTTGTGCTCGAAAAAACATACTTGTTTAATGGATTATACAAATGAAAATTAGACATATTAGTATCTAAAACAGCAGTAATAGGTCTCCCTTTTTCGAAATCGAAATTACTTGTACTTATTTTAGTTTTAATATGTCTAACTTCATTTGAATGATTAATTGTATCATGATTCCCTGAGGATAAATCATTTTGCTTTTGAGCATGTACATTCAATAAAGAAGAAAATAAAAATATGAAAAATAAAAAATATCTCATAAATGCAAAGATAGAATTTAGAAGCAAATCATAATCTAACAGCTACAATTTAGATTTCATTAATTAATAACGAAAACAATTCTATCATATTGAAATTATCTTCAATTTTTGTTTTACCAACTTCCTCCTGCACCGCCTCCTCCGAAGCTGCCACCTCCAAATCCTCCGAATCCGCCAAAGCTACTGCCCCCTCCAAAAGAACCTGACCCGCTGCTGAAATTATCAAAGAATCCTCCATGGTTGTTTTTATTGCCGCTTAACATACCTAAAGCAATCCAGAAAGGCAAACTGCTGTTTCTTCCTCCTTTGGAATAAACACCTCCTTTTCTGCCACTTACTATCAGATAGAAAGCAATAAAAAGTATTATTGCAATAACCATTCCCCCTGAGCCTTTAGCACCGCTAATTTTTCCATATTGCTTGTAATTATATTCTCCTTTTGTAAGGTCTATTAATACATCGGTCGCTTTTTCAATACCACCGTACATATTATTCTCCCTGAACATTGGAATCATTTCATTTTCTACAATTCTTTTGGCAGTGGCATCTGGAACAACACCTTCAAGTCCATACCCAACAGCAATAAAAACTTCGCCTTTTGAATCAGATGTTTTAGGTTTCAATAAAACTAAAATACCATTATCGAATTTTTCACTTCCTATTCCCCATTTCTCGCCCAATCTGAAAGCATAATCAGAAATCTGATACCCATTAAGATTATCTATAGTCACAACTGCTATTTGAGTTGAAGTGGAAGCAAAAAAATTTACCAGCTTATTCTCAAGAGATGACTTTTCTCCTGATGAAAAAATATTGGCATAATCAGTAACTAAAGTTGGTGGATCCGGTCTCACCGGTATATCATCCTGAGCAAAAGAAATTACATAAATCAAGACTGATAATATTGTAAAAAGTATTTTTTTCATTTTGTTACTATTTGCCAAACGATATTTCATCATTCAATTCATTTAAATCGTCTTTCTGATATGGAAAATGCCTTTTCAGTTGATTTCCTGCTTCAATGATACCGGCACATATACCCTTTGTAATATTTTGTTCTTTAAAATATCCTATCATTTGTTCCTTTGTACTTTCCCAAAAATCAGTAGATACTTTCATATTAATTCCAATATCTCCTATTATTGCAAACTTTTTATCACTAAGTGCCATATAAATCAATACCCCATTACGCAATTCAGTCTTATGCATCTTTAATTCTGAAAACCAATATGCTGCCCGATCTAATTCATTTTCTGAGCAATTACTTTCAATATGCACCCTTATTTCACCGGAAGTATTCTTTTCGGCTTCTTTTATTGATTGTTCAATCTCTTTTTTTTCTTCTTTTGAGAAAAAAACCGAAGGATTTAACATTTTAGTATTTATTAAAATTGAACTTCAGGCGCTTTTTCAGCTCCTTTTTGAGCTTCAAAATATGCTTTCTTTTCAAAACTGAATATACCTGCTATTATGTTCTGTGGGAATCTTCTAATATATGTATTAAAGTTTTGAGCAGTTTCATTAAACTTCATCCTTTCAACAGTTATACGGTTTTCAGTTCCTTCCAACTGAGCCTGTAATTCAAGAAAGTTTTGATTAGCCTTTAAATCAGGATACTGTTCAACAACAACCATCAAACGACCCAATGCTGATGATAATTCTGTCTGTGCATTTTGAAATTGTTGAATAGAATTTGCATCTAATTTTGTTGGATCAACAGTTACTGAAGTAGCTTTAGCTCTTGCATTTATAACTGCTTCAAATGTTTCTCTTTCATGTGCTGCATAACCTTTTACAGTATTCACAAGATTAGGAATAAGGTCAGCTCTTCGTTGATAAACATTCTCAACTTGCGCCCATTGAGAAGAAACAGATTCTTCCATTGTTACAATTTTATTATAAGGCTTTACAATACTTGCAACTAAAACTATTACCAGGAATACTATTACTAATAAAACAATTACTGATTTTTTCATATTTAAAAATTTACATTATTAATATCTACGAATTTATATTGTGATTTTAAACTTTCAATAAAGTTATCGATAAACCTCGATTTTTAACCGATTAATATACAAAAATTGCTTTTAAATTATCTTCCGAAAACTTCTATTACTAATATCAGGCTTCTTTAATAAATTTTCCGGAGAATGCCAAATAAGAAATGAAAAGAAAAACACAAAGAACGATAGCCCTACATGGGTTTCCAGATTTGAATCTCCAAAATTTGCTATCATAATATAAACTAAAAATAAAATAAGCAACTTATTCCCGGATTGTCCTTTTCGGAAAACAACGAATATTATCACAAATAATATATATAAAAACCCAATTATCCCAAACTTCAACAAATAATTCAAATATTGATTATGCGCAGAACCATAATTTCTTTCATTAAGTAAAGAATTAATTTCCTTGAAAGATTTGTAATATTCTTTTTCAAAGTTTCCTGTACCTACGCCAAACCAAAAGTTATTTTTTATAATATTCAATGCAGCTTTACTATATTCAATCCTCTGAGATAAAGACTGATCGTTAGGATCCTTTGTTAACAAATAATGATCTATTTCCCAAATTGTTTCATATACCCTTGGATATATTGAATATGCTGAACAATCAAAAATATAATTTGCAATTCCTGATTCAATATTCTGAATATCCCTACTGCTTAGACTTTCAATGCCTTCAGCATCTTTTTTTAAACCTTTGCTTGTTAAATATCTTTTTATGGTTTCGGAGACCAGATACCCATTTTTATCAATCTGGTTATATTTTAATTCACTCTTTTTATTCCATGCAATTTCAAGTTCCGGTTCACATAAATACCATGAGATATAATATCCATTTTCTTTAAATTTTTTTGAAAAATCAAAAGTATATTCATTACCATATTTAGTCTTTATTCCTTCAGATGGTTTTTCAGTATCCTTAACGTTGTAAAAATTAGAGATTGCAACAACAATGAAAATTATAGGAACTATAAATACCGGAATTGCAACTAATAGTATTACAGCCTTAATTTTCTTACTATTAAAAAAGGAAACTATCAATAAAGTAAGGATTGCAGATGTAACATAAAAAGAAATAATACCAAGGAAAGATTTCAAAAGAAATAAAAAGAATAACAACCATATTATACAAATAATTCTAAAAACAGGTTTGATATGATTCAGATAATAATTTTCGTAGAAAAATGAAAAAATAAGAATCAAAATCGAAAATGATATTTGAAATGAAAATGGAATATGTGAAACGTAGTTAACTTCTCGAAAATTGTGTATATCATACAGATTACTAAACAACATCTTATAAAAACTTATAAAAGAAGCTACAGTAACACCAAAAACAAATATTGAAAGTAATAACCAAAAATTCTTCTTAGATATTTTTTCGCTTCCTGCAACTCCTAAAGTCAGAATCAACCAAAAAATTACTTTTTTTAATTCATAAAATCCAAGATTAATATCTTTGGAAAAAAACATTCCTAAAACATAAACAAAAAATATTGAAACAACAAGCCACATTGATATATCTGAGAATAATCCTGACTTTAATTTTTTGGTGACAAAAAGAAGTATGATTTGGCCTAAAAGAATCAATCCAGAGGTTATACTTATAAAAGATTCCGAAAATGGAAGACTCAGTACAAACAAACAAAATAAGGTTACTGTAATAATCTCAGGTAATTTGTTTAATTCTAAATGTTTATTAACTCCAGACATTGCATATTTATAAAAGGCTTTTTTTTTTAATAAAGCTATAATTTAAATTTATCCAATTACATATTTGATGATATTTTTTTTCTTTATAGTATCAAGTATCAAGACACAAGACACAAGATTAGTTTTTTTCAGCGACATTGCGAACGTTGAATTCATCGTCATTGCGAACGAAGTGAAGCAATCTGTCCTTTAGAACAACAGATTGCCACGCTACGCTCGCAATGACCCGGAAAACCTCGCTACCGCGCGATTGTATCGCGTGGTTTTATCACTGCTATTATTGCCACGCGATGCAATCGCGCGGCAGCCCGTATCTTGTGTCTTGCGTCTTGCTACTTGTGTCTTGTGTCTTGTGTCTGAATAAAAAAAAGAAAGCCCGATTCTCTGATGAGAACCGGGCTTCTGATAAGGTGGCGGTGACCTACTCTCCCACAAAAAATGCAGTACCATCGGCGCTGGCGGGCTTAACTTCTCTGTTCGGTATGGGAAGAGGTGGAACCCCGCCGCAAAAACCGCCTGAATCTTTCGACTTTATGGCTTTTGCCTTGTCAATAAATTTATGACATATTGGAAACAACACTTGAGAAAGAAAATATCTCGGTGCGACGAAAACTACGGGTAATTAGTACTGCTCGGCTTTGACATTACTGCCTTTACACCT
>JAGODU010000135.1 GCA_017998095.1 Prolixibacteraceae bacterium
GATAAATATATAAAAATTTCTAATTTATTTATTTTGTTGTTATTTCAATTGCAACAAAAAGCCAAATCATTCAGCCACTGATCTTTTGCCCGATTCAGAATGTAGGTATTGCAAGGTTAGAATCCTTTTTGCATATTTTGTGTTATTTATATTGTATTACTCAAATTTTATTTTTATTAACATTGCTTCGGAATCGCTGCCCGTACGGATTGGAGGTCCCCAGGTGCCCGCTCCGCTCGAAATATAATAGTGAGTATTGCCTTTCTTTAAATATCCCCACGGCTTTTCATATATTAAATATAGTATAAAATTTAGTGGGAAAAATTGAGCATAATGTGTATGACCCGATAATTCAAGATTTATATTTGATGATTGTGCTTCTGATAGATTGAAGGGTTGATGATCTAATAATATCATAGGCAATTGTGGATTTAATGATTTGATTATTTCATTAAGTGACTTTCTATCTTTATGTGCAAATTCTTTTATGCTTCGGTCTTCTCTTCCTATAATTTGTATGCTTTCCCCAACTTCGATTATGCTGTCCCTCAAAATTGGAATCCCGCAATCTTCAATAAATTTATCTGAAATATCAACCCCATTTATTAATTCGTGATTTCCATTGATTGCATATATTCCATATTTGAATTTAAATTGTTGAAGCATTTTATCTATTCCTATTCTTTTCAGATGCACTGGCTTGTCATCAATTAAATCACCTCCAATTAAAATCAAATCGGGGTTTTCTGTTTTTGAATAATTAATCAATTGTGAAAGCATTCTGCCATCATTTACAGGTGTCAAATGCAAATCTGAGAAAAATAGAATCGTTGTTTCATCAAGATTGCCGCCCATTTTTGGAAATGTAAATTCTAAATTTTTTAATTTTATGTTTGTGGCATTGAAATAACCTAATAAAGTTGTTATTGATATTGCCACTATTATTATCAATCCCGTCCAAAATTTTGTGAGTGGATAATTGTGGAAAAGAAATTGCGGCAAATATCCCCACCAATTATTTGTCCATCGTATTATATCAAGAAGAAAAACTGATATTAATCCATATAATAAAAATGAATACCAGATTGAACCAACCCAAAGGAAAATATCATAAATTATAGAGTTTGTATTGGCAAATAATACTTTTGCGATGATATAGGAGAATGCACAAATGATAAAAACAATTGATATGACGAGCTTGAGAGAAAACGGAATGCCCTGTAATGCCTGCAATAATCTTATCAATATATAATAATTTGCAGAAAGATAAATTAGCAATGCTATAATTATAAAGAATACCATAGCAAAATATTGATTTTGTTTGTTTCTAAATTTAAGAGTGTATGGTCTTTAAAATTTTTCAACCCATTCAATAAATGAGCTGAGAAATTTGTTTAGCATACGAATTGAAAATTCATCAATTAATGTGCCATTTGAATTAAATTTTTCGTGGGCTGATGGTAAAATAAATTCTGGCTGTGCCATTGTGTAGGTGTTGAGAAAAACACAAACTTGCCTTAAGTGTAGCTGAGCACGAACACCACCGAATATACCCATTGATGCACTCATAATGCCCACAGGCTTTTCATAAAATGGATGCTTCCGCTCGCCAAGCTGACGTGAACCCCAATCAATTGCATTTTTTAATACACCGGGAATTGAATAATTATATTCAGCTGTGATAAATAAAACTCCATCTGCTTGTCGAATTTGACTAGAAAAATCTATTACTTCTTGGGGAATATTTTCTTCAATATCTTGATTAAAAAGTGGTAATTTACTAATGTCAACATCAAAAAATTCTATACCTTCCAAATTTTTTCGCAAAATTTCGTTATATAACATTCTGTTATATGAATTGCGTCGTAAAGAGCCAATTAATACTGCTATTTTCATTATAAATTTAGATTAAAATAAAATTAATATTAGTTTCACTTAACGACGCTTCTATTTTTGTTTTATTTATTCTGCCCCTTTTTTTGTTGGTTCTTATTTACCTGCCTCATTACCGATTTCCGTAATTCATTTTGAAAATTACGCTCAAATAATAGATATTTTGCATATTGCTCAGGTGTCAAATAATTTTTCATATCAATAAGTTTTTTATTAACCGTATTGTCTAAATCTGTTTTTAAGGAAATATACTCGCTTGTTATCTTCTCTAAATCCTTCGATTTTGAGTTAAGCGCTTGATGAAGTTCCCGAGATTTGGTTTCAAGTGATTTCATCTTGTCTTGTATATCCTTTTCATACGAATTATATTTAACAAGAAATTTATCAGCATCAGCTTCGTTTAAATTCAGAACTTCAAGTAGCTTTACTTTTTTCAATGAACTAATTCTCTCCATTGCTTTAGCAGGCATATCGGGTGGATTTCCAGGAGGCGGCATATTAGGAGGATTTTGAGCATATATTGCTATTTTTGATAGGAACAAAAAAGTAATAAAGAAGACCACTCTTTTAAAAGATAAATTCCGCATTGTCAACCTCATTTAATATATTTTGTAAATTTTCTTCATCTAAATTATTTAAATCGTTGAAATAATTATTCCCATAATTTATCGTACTGACAACATACTCGACTTGTTGGGTGTTTGATTCATTTGTAAATGATGTGAGATATTCACTATAAATATCATCAATTAAATCGGCTAATTCATCGCTATTATTCCACTCGGGCAATTCATTTTCCAAAAGAATAGGTGCAGAACATTGAGCAACTGATTTATCAAGTGTAGCAATATCTTTTTGTGATAATTCCAAAACTTTTGGTGCTTGGATATCAAATATCTTTTCGACAATTTGATTATTTTTCATATTTTCTTCTTTTGAGATATTCCACACAATAAACTGTGTAGCAAATGCTATTAATACAATTGCTGCAAGTGCAGGTATCAAATATCGACGTGTAGTCGTTCGGGCATAATTGTAAGTTGTTTGAGTACGATTTTGTGTATGCAAACGCGATAAAACCCGTTCAGTCATTCCGCGAGTTTCTGCTTCTGCAATTTTATTAAAATCTATTTTTCGGACTTTTGTAAATACCGTTCTTACGTCGGAGACTTCCTTGATTAAATCAGGATAATTTGGCAAACTTTGTTCAAATTTATTTCTTTCCTTATCACCCAATCTGTCAAAAACATAATCAGGCAATCTCTCTTCCATTTCTTTTCTTGAATATTGTACGTTATTTTCCATCTCACTCCTTTATTTAAATTCTATTTTAAAATTTTATTTTCATAAATTTTGATAATCTTTCAATGCCACAGCTAGCTTCTTTACAGCCTGAAAATAATTGGCTTTCGATGCACCAACACTTACTCCAAGCATTTCTGCAATTTCATTGTAAGGCAAATCATGGAAATATCGCAGTGAAAATGTCTCGCGTTGCTTTTCAGGTAGCTTACTTAATGCTTCTAAAAATGCTTTCTCTAATTCACTGTTGCGAAATATCTGCTCAGGATCAGGTTCACTGCTTGGTATCTCGAGAAATGTCTCGTCAGCGTCTATTGAGATTACGTTTTTAAATTTAACTTGTCTCAAATAGCTTTTTGTATAATTTGTTGCAACTCGATAAATCCACGTTTTCAAAGAACTTTTCCACGAAAATTTCTCAAGTGAATTTAGAATTTTTACTAATATTTCTTGAGTAATATCTTTCGATTGCTCAGAATTTTTAACAATGCGTAGCACAAGCAAATAAATAAACCGCTGGTACTTTTTCACAATTTCGCTAGCAGCTGATTCACTTCGATTTTTTATCCATTCCTGAACAATTTCAAAATCTTCAGGCAAATAATCTTTTTTCAATTGAATTTCAATATTTAGACAAAATTATTCAAAAAAGGTTTAAAAATTATAATTTTGCTTTTTTAATAATTTCCAAATGAAAAATTTTTCAAAAAAAGACAAAACAATCCTAACGATTTTTGCTCTTGCTTTTATAATATGGCTGGGCGGAGCAATATTGCGTACTGCAATTGGGTTTACAATTTTTGAGCCATCTGCAACTGAAACACTTGTCCGTAAAGCATCAAATGATATTTTAATGCAAACGGTATATATATTTGCTTCCACCTCAATTTATACTTCAATTGCGTATGTTATAGCTTTTGCTTTATCTTTCTTTTTATTAGCGAAATTTAAAAAAATATGGAAGCAACAAGGCTGGATTCTTATGTGCTTTGTATTGTTTTATTTATTTTCTCCCGTAGAATTATTTACTATTTATCAAGATATTAAGCTTTCGATAGCAGTTTTTCAACAAAACGTATGGGAATTCTATAGCCAACCAATTCAAGACTTTTTTATGAAGCGAGTTAAAAATGTAGTGTATAATTCATTGAATGGGTTAACATTATTATCATATTTGACTATTGTGATTTATGTAATTTGGCAACCTTTAAAGAAAACAACAGAATAATAATTTTAAAATTAAACTACATAGACAATAATATAATTATAAAATATCGTCAAAATTATTTCAAATTAAATTTTATCAATAAAATATGTTAAAAATTGTTTCATGGAATGTGAATGGCTATCGCTCAATTGTTGGTCAAAATCCTCGTAAGGTTGGTAAAAAAATAGAAGATAATAATATATTATTTGAATATATTGAACAGGAAAAACCCGATATCTTGTGCGTCCAGGAAACAAAGACAGAGCCCTCACAATTAAAAGAAGAATTTTATGCCCCGCCTGGCTATGAAGCATATTATAATTGGTCAAAAGCAAAAAAAGGTTATAGCGGCGTTGCTACTTTTACAAAAATAAAACCAGATAAAATTCAAACAGAGATTGGGATTGATAGATTTGATGTTGAAGGAAGAATAATGCGAACAGATTACGATGGATTTACATTACTTAATATATATTTTCCAAATGGCACAACAGGTATGCATCGAGTAGCGTATAAGTTAGAGTTTTATGATGCAATATTTGAATATACAAATGAATTAATAAAGCAGGATATCCCAATATTAATGTGCGGAGATTATAATACTGCACATAAAGAAATTGACCTTGCACAACCCGAGTTGAATAAGAATACATCGGGATTTTTACCCGAGGAGCGTGAGAAAATTGATTGGATGGTGGAACACGGCTGGGTCGACACATTTCGTATATTTGTTAAAGAGGGCGGGCATTACACTTGGTGGGACCCAAAGACATTTGCAAGGTATAAAAATCTTGGATGGCGTATTGATTATCATTTTGTTACAGAAAATATTGCTTCGAAGGTAATTAACTCATATCATAGACCAGAAATAATGGGTTCAGACCATTGCCCTATTGTAATTGAATTAGAAGTTTAGTAAAATTCAGAAAATTTAGCAATATTTTATTATGGAGTTTAATATACATATAAGTCATAACGATATTAATAAATTCCATAAATAATAATCAAGTTTTGAAAAATATGCAAAAAAATAAATAAATAATTAATTGAAAATATTTTGTTATTTAATATTTGTTATGTAATTTTGTAACCCTTTCGATTTGCAAAACTGAAAAAGAGCAGAAGAAAGGTGAGTAATAAAGTTTATTTGAAAGAATAAAATAAAGAAAATATATAGGCGTTTATAGAAGCATATAAGAAAAAATTGTTCTTTGGAAAAAATATTTAAGAAAATAAAAAAAATATTTTGTCAATAAAAATAAAGTTCGTAATTTTGAAGTCTATCAAAATTGCAAACGGCAAAAAGTTCTTTGAAAACAGGAAGTATAAAAACCAAAAGTCAGTATAATTTGAAATGAATCAAGCGAATCAAACAATCCTATATAAATATACGGAGAGTTTGATCCTGGCTCAGGACGAACGCTGGCGGCGTGTCTAACACATGCAAGTCAAGGGACTCTTCGGAGTCACTGGCGAACGGGTGAGTAACACGTAGGTAATCAACCCTCATCAGGGACATAACGCTGGGAAACTGGCACTAATATCCCATAACACCTTCGGGTCAAAGCTTCGGCGGATGAGGACGAGCCTGCGTCTGATTAGCTAGTTGGTAAGGTAAAAGCTTACCAAGGCGACGATCAGTAGCTGGTCTGAGAGGATGGTCAGCCACACTGGAACTGAGACACGGTCCAGACTCCTACGGGAGGCAGCAGTGAGGAATTTTGCACAATGGGCGAAAGCCTGATGCAGCGACGCCGCGTGAGGGATGAAGGAGCTTTGCTCTGTAAACCTCTGTCGGGAGAGACTAAAAGCCTGTTTTACGGGCTGGGACGGTATCTCCAAAGGAAGCACCGGCTAACTACGTGCCAGCAGCCGCGGTAATACGTAGGGTGCAAGCGTTGTCCGGATTTACTGGGTGTAAAGGGTGCGTAGGCGGGTCTGCGCGTCAGAGGTTAAATCCCACAGCTCAACTGTGGAAATGCCTTTGATACGGCAGGTCTTGAGTGTAGGTGGGGATGATGGAATTCCTGGTGTAGCGGTGAAATGCGTAGATATCAGGAGGAACACCGGAAGCGAAGGCGGTCATCTAACCTACTACTGACGCTGAAGCACGAAAGCGTGGGGAGCAAACAGGATCAGATACCCTGGTAGTCCACGCCCTAAACGATGTATGCTTGGTGTTAGACGCTTGTCGTCTAGTGCCGGAGGTAACCCGTTAAGCATACCACCTGGGGAGTACGATCGCAAGGTTGAAACTCAAAGGAATTGACGGGGGCCCGCACAAGCGGTGGATCATGTGGTTTAATTCGATGCAACGCGAAGAACCTTACCCGGGCTTGAAGTGCAAGCGACAGCTTCTGAAAGGGAGCATTCCTTCGGGACGCTTGTAGAGGTGCTGCATGGCTGTCGTCAGCTCGTGTCGTGAGATGTTGGGTTAAGTCCCGCAACGAGCGCAACCCCTATCCTTAGTTGCCATCAGTTCGGCTGGGAACTCTAAGGAGACTGCCCACGCAAGTGGAGAGGAAGGTGGGGATGACGTCAAGTCATCACGGCCCTTACGTCCGGGGCTACACACGTGATACAATGGCAGGTATAATGGGCAAAACCGCGAGGTTGAGGAAATCCCTAAAGCCTGCCTCAGTTCGGATTGCAGTCTGCAACTCGACTGCATGAAGCTGGAATCGCTAGTAATCGCAGATCAGCATGCTGCGGTGAATACGTTCCCGGGCCTTGTACACACCGCCCGTCAAGCCATGGAAGTTGGGAGCGCCCGAAGCCGATAGCAATATCGTCTAAGGTGAGACCAATGACTGGGGCTAAGTCGTAACAAGGTAGCCGTACCGGAAGGTGCGGCTGGATCACCTCCTTTAAAGAGTTTATTTTATTTATGTGATTCATTACTTTTGGTGCTACTTCCTGCTTTGAAAGAACTATACAAAATGTTCTTTGAATCAGTCAGAAGGGCCTGTAGCTCAGCTGGTTAGAGCGCACGCCTGATAAGCGTGAGGTCGATTGTTCAAGTCAATTCAGGCCCACATATTGGGTCAGTAGCTCAGCTGGGAGAGCGCCAGCTTTGCAAGCTGGAAGTCGCAGGTTCGAGCCCTGTCTGATCCACTCAAGTTCTTTGATAATTGAATTGCTTTTCAATTTATTTGAAAAGGGATGTAAGGGCCTATATTTTTATATATAAATATAGTATCTATAAGTAAGAAGTATAACAACTCAAAATCTGGCAAGATAGCAAGGGCAAATGGTGGATGCCTTGGCACAGAGAGGCGATGAAGGACGCGTCTACCGGCGATACGCTACGGGGAGCTGGTAAAAAGCTTTGATCCGTAGATTTCCGAATGGGGAAACCCGATTGAGGTAATGCTCAATCACCTGTAAAGGAGCCAACCCGGGGAATTGAAATATCTCAGTACCCGGAGGAGAAGAAATCAATTGAGATTCCCTTAGTAGCGACGAGCGAAACGGGAACAGCCCAAATTCTAGTGCTTGCACTAGAAGGTTGTAGGACCTCTATATATTTTGACTTAATAATAACAGAACATTATGGAAAGATTGACCATAGAAGGTGATAGTCCTGTAAGTAAAATTATTAAATCAAGATTGAGGTATCCTGAGTAGCGCGGGACTCGTGGAACCCTGCGTGAATCTGGGGAGACCACTCTCCAAGGCTAAATACTCCTCTGTGACCGATAGTGAACTAGTACCGTGAGGGAAAGGTGAAAAGAACCCTTTAGAAGGGAGTGAAATAGAACCTGAAACCATTTGCTTACAAACGGTGGGAGCCATTTTTTTATGGTGACCTCGTGCCTTTTGCTTAATGAGCCAACGAGTTGCTCGTCACGGGCAAGGGTAAGATTCTCAGAATCGCACCCGCAGCGAAAGCAAGTCTGAATAGGGCGCAAAAATAGTCCGTGGCGGCAGACGCGAAACCTTGTGATCTATCCTTGACCAGGATGAAGCGTAGGTAACACTACGTGGAGGTCCGAACTAGTGTGGGTTGAAAACCGCTTGGATGAGTTGAGGATAGGGGTGAAAGGCCAATCAAACTGGGTAATAGCTCGTACTCCCCGAAATGTATTTAGGTGCAGCCTCGCATAAGTGTACAGGAGGTAGGGCTCTGATTGGGCTAGGGCGGTTCATCCCGTACCAAACCCTGATAAACTACAAATTCCTGATACATAATATGCGGGAGTAAGGCGGTGGGAGATAAGTTTCATCGCCGAGAGGGAAACAACCCAGATCGGCAGCTAAGGCCCCAAAGTAAACGCTAACAGATAAAGGAGGTTGTGTTGCTTAGACAGCCAGGATGTTGGCTTAGAAGCAGCCACGCATTTAAAGAGTGCGTAATAGCTCACTGGTCGAGCGACACAGCGCCGACAATAATCGGGACTAAGCGTTTCGCCGAAGCTCCGGGTCCGTTGAGACGGTAGGGGAGCATTCTGTATGCGGTGAAGATGAAGTGTGAGCTTTGTTGGAGCGTACAGAAGAGCAGATGTTGGCATAAGTAACGATAATTTAGGTGAGAATCCTAAACGCCGAAAGTCTAAGGTTTCCTTGAGATATGTTCGTCAGCTCAGGGTTAGTCGGCCCCTAAGGCGAGACCGAAAGGTGTAGTCGATGGGAAATAGGTAATTTATAATATTCCTATACCACCGAAAGGTTAACTACAGGGACGCAGGAGCGTAGTTGATGGGTGCTAATGGCTATCATCTATCAATAAAGCACACTGCCAAGAAAAGCTGTAGGTATCCCCAAGGTGACCGTACCGCAATCCGACACAGGTAGACGAGTTGAGTATACTAAGGCGCGCGAGTGATTCGTGGTTAAGGAACTCGGCAATATAACCCCGTAACTTCGGGAGAAGGGGTTCCTCTAAGTGATTGGAGGACGCAGTGAAATGGCCCAGGCGACTGTTTAACAAAAACACAGCACACTGCTAACTCGTAAAGAGGATGTATAGTGTGTGACACCTGCCCGGTGCCGGAAGGTTAAGGGGAAGGGTTAGCGCAAGCGAAGCTCTGAACCGAAGCCCCGGTAAACGGCGGCCGTAACTATAACGGTCCTAAGGTAGCGAAATTCCTTGTCGGGTAAGTTCCGACCTGCACGAATGGTGTAACGATCTGGGCACTGTCTCAACCACGAGCTCGGTGAATTTGTGGTACCGGTGAAGACGCCGGTTACCCGCACTGGGACGGGAAGACCCCGTGGACCTTTACTATAGCCTACTATTGAGTTCGGTTATAGCATGCGTAGGATAGGTGGGAGACTATGAGGCTTCGATTGTGGTCGAAGCGGAGTCAACGGTGAAATACCACCCTTGCTATAATTGAATTCTAACTTGGTGGAGTGGATCCACAAGAACAGTGGTAGGTGGGTAGTTTGACTGGGGCGGTCGCCTCCCAAATTGTAACGGAGGCTTACAAAGGTCACCTCAGCACGGTCGGTAATCGTGCATAGAGTGTAAAGGCATAAGGTGGCTTGACTGCGAGACCGACAGGTCGAGCAGGTGCGAAAGCAGGTCTTAGTGATCCGGCGGTTCCGAGTGGAAGGGCCGTCGCTCAAAGGATAAAAGGTACCCCGGGGATAACAGGCTGATCTTACCCAAGAGTTCATATCGACGGTAAGGTTTGGCACCTCGATGTCGGCTCATCGCATCCTGGGGCTGAAGAAGGTCCCAAGGGTTTGGCTGTTCGCCAATTAAAGCGGTACGTGAGCTGGGTTCAGAACGTCGTGAGACAGTTCGGTCCCTATCTAGTGTGGGCGCAAGATACTTGAGGGAATCCGTCATTAGTACGAGAGGACCGTGACGCCCGGACCTATGGTGCATCTGTTGTCACGCCAGTGGCATCGCAGAGTAGCTATGTCCGGTAGGAATAAGTGCTGAAAGCATCTCAAGCACGAAGTCCATCCCAAGATGAGGTATCTATTAAGGGTCCAGGTAGACGACCTGGTTGATAGGCTTCAGGTATAAGCACAGTAATGTGTTCAGCCGAGAAGTACTAATAACCCGTCTGCTTGCCAGATATGAGTTGTTATATTTCTTACTAATTCTCCCTTACATCCGAATTCAATTTATTCCTATAAATTTTTGCTTGGTGGCTATAGAGTAGGGGAAACACCTCTTCCCATCCCGAACAGAGAAGTTAAGCCCTACATCGCCAATGGTACTGCGTGGGCGACTGCGTGGGAGAGTAGGTTGCTGCCAAGCTTTTTTTTTGCTTTATAACGCATCCAAAGTATTCTATTTTTAAAAATATTTATACTGCAAATAATATTATTTGCATATTTCAAAAATGTTTGTAAATTGCTTATTATGATTTGAAAAAAATGTTTTTAGTTCAATCTGGAATTGGTTATAACATAATGCGAATTTTTTTGCCTGAGCAAGTGCCTTCGGTTTTAACCCCTAAGGCTCAAAAAACGTTAACTTTTGATAT
>JAGODU010000136.1 GCA_017998095.1 Prolixibacteraceae bacterium
TGGGTCGCCCCGACCTGTATGTGAAAAGGCGACACTGAGAAATATTGGGATCGCTGTCTGCATTTCACCCTGTCTACGAAACAGGTTAAGAAGGAGTGTCGCCTTTCAAATATCAAATAACACCAGTTTCAAGCAGTCTGGGTAGATCACGTTAATTTGAAACCAAAAAGTACTTTGAGACTGCGAAACACAGCACCAATCTACACTAATTCTTAACACCAGCCAACAGGTTGGAGATTTTTTTGCCTTACTAAGACAACCCTAAGATTGTTCTGCAACTGCCGTTTCTTCTTTAAGTTCAATGACTCTCTTCAATGCGGTATTTGCGTAATTAAACTTAAAGCACCAATCCTTACAGAACTTCTTGAGTTCTGGCTTTAAGATAAGGACTATTATCAATAATTGATTCCTTTCACTTATTGCCAGTAACTATTCATATCTTAGTACTGTAAACAGTCGTTCTATTAAAATTTAAAGAAAAGGATATGCAAATAGTTGAACTTGAACTTTCGCATTTGAATTTCTACTGCCCTGCTACGGGTGAAGTCATTACAGATGAAGATGCTCCCCCTATGAATGAAAATGCTCAATCATTAATGGGATTTTGGATAAGCGAGGTTTTGCAAGAGCCAATTATTAAAAATAAGTCTTTAGAAACAGGCTGGAAAAAGTACGTAAAAAAGATTGAGGAGGAAAGTGGTGGCGATTATCCAGATGATGAAGACCTGAGGAAGTTTCTAACTGACTTTAAAAAGCCAACTTGGGTTGTGTTCGAAATTACCAATTCAGGGGTTGGTCATGGATTTGATTCCAACACTGTGTGGTTTGTCATCGATATGGAGACAAAAAAAGTAAGCAAATAGAAGGTGGAAATAAATATTGGCTTAGGTAATTGAGCCAGAATCATCCAGCATAACATGGATCACATAAAACGCCTTGCAGTCCTGCAAACGAAGGTCTGTGCCAGTAATAATGTTTGAAAAGGCAATAATCCTTAACATTCTCTTTTAATCTGCTAATGAATCAGAAATTACCTGAACATACAGGAAGAATAATCAAACTGGACAAAATCAGAGGGTTTGGATTTGTTTGTTCCGAAGATGACCAGAACAACTACTATTTCAAGGTTTCTGCACTACACGGTGAATTTCACATGAATGATGCCGTGAGTTTCCTTGTGAATACTAAGAATGATAAAACTTTTGCTTCTGCAATAAGGAAAGTATACCAAAACAGTGTTGGAATCAAATTTATTCCAAGGATCGTAGGCACTCATATACATGAAGGTACTGAGCCACTCCTAAAAATAGTTTTCGAACAAATTCTTGACCTTAATTCCGCATTCTTAGAAAAAGAATTTACATTCCCTTCTATAATCGGCAAAACAACATGTGTTGAAACAAGTGATGACGATACTGTATTTTATGCGATAAGAAAGGATCGTAAGGGACATTCCCGTTTCGTGCTAAATCGAGAGCCAGAAGATACTCAATCTTTAACAGTTGTTCTAAAAAGGGCATCTGACCATTATATAATAATCACCTGTTTCTTGGGAAAATTGGCACAGCCTGAACCTTACGATCCAAAAGCAACACAAGACTCTATCGACTTTTGGAATAGGCATGCATTAATATTCGAAAATGAAACAATAATCCCTTACACAGAAACGAATATTTGTCCATGGGTTTTGAATCAACCTGCTCATTGTAAATTTCCAGCAAAAGATTTCTCTGGAAATATAGAAAGAACGGTCTTCTTGTTGTGTTAGACTAATAATCGGAACTTAAACACTGTTGTTTTGCTTCGCTGTACTTTTAAAAAAGGGACGTTTATTTGTCACTACACAACAGGGGGGGGATAGCGTCATTTTATGATAGAATTCATAGACTCGATTTATTTGGGGGAGAATTATTTAGTGAGAATGATTCCATAATTCGTATTTTTATGCGCTAAGCAACTTTAATATGAATTTACCAGAACCTATTACCAGAACTTTTAGTGGTCTAATCGCAGATATCGAACAAGGTCAGATCAAAATACCACAATTTCAACGAGATTTTGTTTGGGATATTAAAAAGTCCGCTAACCTCATGGATAGCATTGTGAAAGGGTATCCAATTGGCACATTCATTTTTTGGAGAACAAAAGAACGTTTAAGAACAATCAGAGATATTGGAAATTTCAGTTTGCCTGAACCTCAAGATGGTGAATTCATTGATTTTGTACTCGATGGACAACAGCGACTGACATCCTTATTTGCCAGCCTCAAAGGTCTAAAAGTAGAGAGGGATAATAAAACAGATGATTATTCAAGAATATACATAAATCTTAACGGTACAGAGGACTCTGAAATTGTTACTGTCGATGTTGATGATCTGGCAACCGGTACTTTCATAAAACTGACAGAGTTACTTTATGGCGGTTTAACTTTGCTGGCAGGTTATGATCCTAAGTACCATAAGTTGATTGAAGCATATAAGCAACGTATCGAATCATATAATTATTCAATCATTCAGATAAAGGAAGCACCTATCGATACCGCTACTGAAATTTTTACGAGAATAAATGTTGGGGGCAAACCATTATCTCTATTTGAAATAATGGTTGCAAAAACATATGATGCAGAAAGGAAGTTTGACTTATCTGAAAAGTATAATCAATTAATTGATAACCTTCGACCCGTTAATTATGAAACGCTATCCGATGCAACTGTTTTGCAAACAGTATCAATCATTCTTACCAAAGATTGTACCCGAAAACAAATTTTAAGACTTGACAAGAAAAGTGTTATTGACATCTGGGAATTAGCAACCGACTCAATCGAAAGAGCAATTGAGTATTTTAGAGGATTTTACCGGATACCAGTTTCGCAATTACTTCCATATAACGCATTGGTAGTACCATTTGCTTACTTCTTCTATCATCACAAAGACAAACCAACAGGGTTAAAACAACAATATCTTCAGGACTTTTTCTGGAGAGTTAGTTTAGTTGGTCGTTACTCTTCCGCTGTTGAAAGCAAATTAGCACAAGACATAAAAAGAATTGATCTGATTTTGGAAGAAAAATTGCCAAAATATGAATGGTCAATCAATGTTTCAACAGATTTCATTTCTGAACATGGATGGTTTAGTGCAGGTAGGAGTTTCATTAAGGGAATTCTATGCATATACGCATACCAACTACCAAAATCTTTTAATGATAATTCTATAGTCAATATAAGTAACTACTGGCTGAAACAGGCTAACAGCAAAAATTATCATCACTTTTTCCCAAAGGCATATTTGATTAGAGAGAATCGTGATAGTTCATTAATAAACCATATTGCAAATATTACTATTGTCGATGATTTCTTGAATAAAAGAGAAATCAAAGCCAATGCTCCTTCCAAATATATGGCTAAGTTTAAGAGGGTTAACCCATCGTTAGATGAGACTATGAAAACCCATTTAATAAAAGACTTGGAGAAATTTGGTATTTGGGATGATGACTATGATAAGTTCTTTAAAGCACGGCTGCAAGAAATTAGTGCTGAATTAAAAAAGCGAATAATTGAACAAGACGTTGATAGGGAAATTGAGACAATCCTGCACGATGATTATGAAGAGGATGAGCAACTGCTCTTTTAAACATTCTGATTTAGATAAGTTTCAATAGAACGATTAATCCCAATAATACCATCTTTTTCCTGTTTCTTTTTTGCCTCTCGAAGAATATAGCCTGATCTTCTGCGCTTCTTGGAGTCCTTACTTCCTTTGGGTCTACCAGCCTTCTTCCCCTGCAGTTTTGCCCTACGTAAACCTTCAATAGTACGTTCCCGGATAAGTTCACGTTCAAATTCGGCAAATGCTGATAAAATCTGAAAATGCAACTTCCCGGATGCGGTTGAAAAATCAAGGTTATCGCTAACGCTAATGAAGCCAACACCCTTATCAATCAGTTCCTTTGTGTCGAGGATGAGTTCTGTCGAACTTCTTGCCCACCTATCCAATTTAAAGACTATAACAGCATCATATTGACTCTGCCGTAATTTTGACAGAAGTGCTTGTTTCACAGGTCGTGTCTTCCGAGTTGATTCAACTTCCTCATAAAGATCATAGATATAACCATTCCTTTCAGCATATTCGACCAACCTGATGCGCTGGTTCTCTACTGTTTGTTCTGAAGTTGATACACGAACATATAATGCGATTTTCTTCATTCTTATTAATTTTTGTTGTAGGGACAAATTTTAAATCTATGATCTGGCTGGGGCATTGGTATTATATATGTCCTTAACGGGATATCTTTCTCATTAACCTCAATTAGGAGCATATACCATATCATGGTGTTCTCATTGGTAATATACATTTCATGTCTGAATCGTCTTCCCATATTTTACCCCTATGTAGGGGTAAAGTTAAAAATATTTTTGATTCCCCATACATATGTGTAACCACTTTTTTACTTTTACAAAAAACATATGCCGTGAAAAAACCGGATAGCATATCAGAAGAGCAGAAGAAATTAATGAAGCAGTTGGGGGAAAAGATAAAGAAACTCAGGAAAGATCAAAAGAAAGGTTATATCCAACTTTCAGAAGAAATCGGCATTCCACGCAATACTTATTATAATATGGAGTGTGGTACATTGAATTTTCAGTTTTCGTCTCTTTGCCAGATAATTCTGTATTATAAGAATAATCATAACATTTTACCGGAGGAATTCTTCAAAGACCTCTAATTTCTGCCTTGTCGGTAACTATAGTTGAGCGAGACGCTCTAAGTGCAGGGGCAACATTCTGTTGTTTTACCCAAAAAATCACCCCAAAGCCACATTATTTACGGTTATACCATTGATTATATGGCACATCGTATTCTCAAAAGTGTTCCAAAACACCCATTATAGTACCCAAAAGGAACAATAAATGATGATTTTGCTTTTAGTTCATGTCAACTTATGTTGACACACGTATTTATCTATGAGCAGATTTAACCACTGATGACAGCAGACCAACCAGACAGATACGATCAAAGGCATAGTTATCTTTCGTCATTCCTGCGTGAGTTACGAAAGAATAGCGGCTATACACAGGATCAGGTAGCAAAGAGTGTAAACCTCTCTCGCAACAGCATATCGAAAATTGAAAACAATGGGTTCTTTCGAATTGAGAGTTTATATACTCTGGCTGACTTTTATGAAATACCGCTAAGGGAACTGTTCGCTGACATCGAATAGCACTCGGTTTTACCCCAAATGAATCGTTGGTATCATTTGGATTGTGGATCGGTATTTCTGCATTCAGATCACAAATCTGACGTCCAAGACAAGAAATTTATCTAAATGACTGCCATTTTTTAGTCATTTTTGGAAAATCACCATCAACTATTTTCTAACATTCGTCAAAACCTCGAATTTTATCCAGATTTGGTCGAAAATATTAAATTATTGATTATCAATATTAATGACAATTTTTAATTAAAAACAGTGCGTTTTTTGCACATTTTTATTTAAGAATAGATTTTAGTGTAAATTCTTTACATGTGCCTCAAAAACTCTTGCATCTTGTAATTTTAGATATTATTTTTACATCATCAGACTCACTGCCCCCATTGATAAGGGAACTTTCTGATAAGTAACCAGTCGGTTACACTTACTAACCACACTACACACACTATGGATTTGGAGCATTGCCACGTGGTAATGCCATAGGGATTGCTTTAGGGTATTGATTAAAGGTTTGTGTAGATGAAGATGAAATAATTAAAATTAAAAAATATGAAAAATTTAAATGAAGTTGAAAGGATGTTTATCCAATTGAGCCAGAGAGCAAAAGAAACCTCTGATAAGCGCAATGCATTACGTAAGGCACGTGTAAGATATGTCCGGAAACAACCCATGAAGTTGTTGGATATGTCAACCGGCTTGATGCAATGTAAAATATGTGGGGCAACTCATTTTGCACAGTCTGGAAGGACTTATGTGAACAAATTGGGTGACCGGGTATCTACTTACAAACGTGGTGCTTGGCAATGTCAAAATGGTTGCAAGTACTAATCTTTTAATATGGATACGATATGACTGAAGATAAACAGCACTTTCTGGTCAGTTTAAGTATCAGCAATGCAATTAGATGTGCAATTGAAATTAATAATAATTAAAACGTAAGCGTATGAAAAAGAAAATTTTACAATCAGAAGCCAATGCATTCCTGACAAACGAAAAAATTATGTCACGGTTGCAAGAAAAGAAAGATCATCTTAAAAAAAGGAAGCATAGAATTGAATGGACTGAGCAAACTTGGAATCCTTCCGCAGGGTGCACCAAAATAAGTTCAGGCTGTCTAAACTGCTATGCCGAAACAATGGCAATCCGTCTTCAGGCAATGGGGGTAGCAGGTTATGAAAACGGGTTTAACTTCAGTATAGTTCCAAGCAGATTAAATGACCCTCTTAAAAGAAAAAAACCAACACTGTATTTTGTAAATTCTATGAGCGATATTTTTCACGAAGACATGCCTGAGGATTATTTAAATCAAATATTTAACGTAATAGAACAAACACCACAGCATACATATCAAGTTCTGACAAAAAGAGCCGATAGAATGTTTCAATATTTGTCGCAACGAGAAATACCTAAGAATATATGGTTGGGTGTAACGGTTGATAATCGCAAAGAAGGATTACCAAGAATAGATAAACTAAGAAATCTTAATGCAAGTGTTTTGTTTCTCTCTATTGAGCCATTACTTGAAGATTTAGGGAAAATGAATTTAAAAAATATTGACTGGGTTATTGTTGGTGGTGAAAGCGGTCATAAAGCAAGACCTATGGATAAAGAATGGGTTGAAAATATTAAACAGCAATGCGAAACAGAAGGTATTGCATTTTTCTTTAAACAATGGGGAACATGGGGAGAAGATAAGATAAAGCGAAATAAAAAATTAAACGGGAAAGAACTTGATGGTATAGTTTGGCAACAATATCCAGACATAATAGGGATCGTATAAAAATCTCTGAATAATTGCTTCGGAAAAGGCAATTTTCTGATCTGATAAGAATGAAACGATCCCGATTAACGGAAATGTCAGTCTGAAAATGAATTAGTGTCTTTTAACTGAGTTAGCACTTTTAACAAAAGAATATAATCCTATGCACCTGTACGTTTTAGATATCCTTTATGATGAAAAGGAAATAATAATTACCAGAAGCAAAAAACTACTCTGGAATTTGATACCCATAAGTCCTGAAGCATTCAAATTATTGCAGGAAAATTTTCCTGAATATTCAATAATTGAAATTGATGAAAGTGTTATGGTTAACAGGAGCGACAGGAATAAACTTATGAATCCAAACTAAATCAGAAAAAAAAAGATATTGAATCTAACAACTTTTACGGCAATGACAGTATTTATAAATGTGGGGACAAGAATAATACATGTATCCCACAACTATAAATAACTGTATGTAAATAATATGATTATGGATTCGGTAAAAGGTTACAAAACAAGATTTGAGATCAAAGACAAAAATTTATACTGCAGGATGGATAGCAGCATGATCCAACGTCTTAAAGAGATCAGAAAAGCAACCGGAATCTCGGTAAGTGAAGTTATCCGGGAATCGGTGAGGCGATTGATTCAGGAAGTTGATGACACTGGTTCAATCAACCTGAGAGTAAATTAAATGGTAATCGAAGAGAGACCCGGCAAGGTCACTCTTCGAAACAAAAATGATTTATTATGAATATACTACAAGATTTCGATAACATAAAGTTCCAGTACCACAGAGAAAATCTTCATGATGTCTTTGGAACGGTTCTGGATACTTACCCGCACATCACAGGGGCAACCGTAACTGGTCAGGTTTATCTCTGGGATGCGTTGCAGAAGATCAAATACAATCTGGTGTATGATATTGATCCCAGAACATATCTCATTAATAAATACGTCAATAATGAGAGAAATGTGGCATATGACCAAAGAAAAGAACAATTACCTGCAGTTTGTTATAATGCCAGATATAATGGTCATAAAGACACCGCTCATCTGAAATCAATAACCAATCTAATGTTCTTGGATATTGATGATTTTCCAAGCAGAGAAATCGCTTTAGAATATAAGGAATCAATTATCATAAAGTATGACTGGATAGTTGCCTGTAATCTATCCCTGAGCAAGTTAGGGTTACATATAATTGCTTTGGTTGACAAAATATATGATAATAAAGACTTTAATAAAAAATACGATTTTATTAGTGAATACTATTTTAAAGGTCGATTGGATAAATCAAGTAAATCATTAACCAGATATACAATTGTTCCATACGATTATGATATATACATCAATGAGTCTCCATCAGTTCTTAATATTGATCAGATTATCAATGTACATAAAGAAGGTATACGCAGTGCATATATACAGAATAAGGGACTAACTATTTCTTCGATAAATGAAAAAGGTATATCCAGTGCATATAACAGAGATTATAACTCTTCAATTAGTCTCAGTAAGGTAAAAGGTACAAGCAGTGTATATAATCCCCCAAACCCCCAAGAGAAAATAATATACACTCCTTATACTTTCTCTTCAGATTCTTCACTTGAACATGTCATGAATGATGCTGCAAGAAAGCATAATCTGAAATTCAGGATGGATGTTGATGAAGCCAATTTTGAAGACCCAAATATTCCAATATATATTCGAGAAGGAATTGATGTCATTGAGGTAAACACATTCAAGTACAAGTACAGAAAGGTTAATGAAGGTCACAGGCACGACTTCATTGGATTATACACACTAAAGATGTTATTACTTAATGCAAGTTCTACAGAAAACAATCACAAAGATATTCGAAGAGATATTTTGAAATTCATTCAATACCTGAACAGAACTTATTGTGAACCACCAATGACCTATGATGAAGTCATTAAATCTTATAATGCAAATTGGAAAAGGTATAAGGAAGGGAAGATTGATTTCACCAATTTTTATACAAAGCGCAGAGCATTCTGGTCAAAACAATCAACCCTGACAGCAAATGAAAAGCGAAGTGTGACATGTAAGATTAAAAACGCACCGATTGTAGAAGAATCAAAACGAAGGATATGTGAAGCCATTGAAACTCTAAATGCTACCGGGCAAAAGATTACTCAAACTCAAGTAGCATTGATATCAGGTCTTTCAATATCTACCGTAAAGAATTACAAGAAGGAATTTCATGAATATAAAAAAGTGCTTAATGCCAAGACCGATATTCTTGAAATTGATGGAAATATCACATGCTCGTCAGAAGAACCGGATGCTAAACAAACAAAAGATGATCTCGCAGATTTAAACAGTCCGATACATAATCTTGAAAATGATTTTTTTGAACTGGATGAAACTATAAAGATTGAAAATGCCAATACAGAAACAATCCGTGTTTCCTGTTCAACGGGTAATAATTCACATATTGAATATTCGGAAAACCAGTTGGAATTATTATACCTAAGAATATTTGAATCATTGCATAGCAAACTTGATGAAAATAAAAAACAGAGGTTGCATGCGGGATTTTTAAGTTGTTTCCAACAACTCACACCGGATGATAAGAAATTGTTAAGCACTCCGAACAAAGATATTCATGACGGTGATACGTTTTGGAAGCAATCTACCATAGAAAGAAATGTTTGGAATATGTGTATAGAAATAATCTCGGAATAAATTATCAATAAATGGATTAACCCACACTTGACCCTTTTGGCTTTTCACAAATTAACCAACCAAATAGCACTTAGTCCCACAAAGACCCTTGTTTTGGCTTTTTAAGGTTAGTGCTGGGAATTAAAAAGGTATTTTCAATTTTGTCAGCGACCTTAATCACTAACTCATAATTCCTCTGCATCAGGTCATCAATATTTTTCAAGTAACCTGCGATGTAATCTCGTAATAATTTATGTACATTCGTTAATCCTATAATTTAACTTTTCTTAAATCAATGCTTCTTAAAGAAATACTGAAGACCAAAGGCATTAAGCAAGTTTGGATAGCCAACAAATTGGGCGTATCCGAAGTAACGGTCTCAAAATGGTGCTCAGGTAAGAGTATGCCCAAGAAAGCACATCTTGAGAAGTTAAGCCGCTTACTGGATGTTCCAATAAAAACTATGGTTAACCTTTAAATGAGTCGTCCTTCTAAATACATATTATCCTTTACTGCTGCTTCATTACGGTTAAATGAAATGGTAAAGGTCGCAACGGCTGCATTAGATAATGCTGGTGGTGATCTGGCAATGGTGAAAGAAAGTGGCGTTGTTTTCAGTTCAGTCAAAATTAGAACATCTGACAGGGAGTTCCGTGAGGTTCGAAAACGACTTGAAACATTGACACCTGACCAAACGGCAATCCTGATCCGGGGTGACTTAATTTCTCAAAAGCAGATTGCATTTCTTTCTGTTTGTAAGAGATACACTTTCATCCGGGACTTTGCTGTAGATGTTATTCGTGATAAGGTTTTGGTATTTGATTATCAGTTAAACGAATCCGATTATAAATCATTCATAAATAGCAAACTATCCCTTCATACGGAACTCGAAGAGTTTTCGGAATCAACACTCAAGAAAGCAAAGCAGGTAATGTTTCGGATTCTTGAACAGGCTGGAATAATAAATAATCCTGTGGACAAGCAAATACAGCCCCAGATTCTTCAACAGGATGTAATCAATGCAACTGTTAGAGACGATCCAGCATGGCTGAAAATATTCATGATGTCAGACAAAGACATAAAACAATTAAGGCACTGAAATGGAAGATATTGCAAAGAAA
>JAGODU010000013.1 GCA_017998095.1 Prolixibacteraceae bacterium
TGTTTGGGAACATGCTTATTATCTGCACAAACAAAATCTGAGACCGGCTTATGTGGAAGATTTTTGGAAGATACTTGATTGGCAAGCAATCTCTAACAGATATTTAGGGTCTATTTAAAAATATAAAGTTATGAATAATAAAGAAAAAGTACTGGAAGTATTAAAGAATGCCGGAAAGCCTTTAAAAGCGACAGAGATTGCAGAGAAAAGTGCTTTGGATAAAAAAGAAGTTGATAAAGCAATGAAATCTTTAAAAGATGAAGGATTAATCATTTCGCCAAAGGTTTGCTTTTGGCAGCCAAAATAAAAAAAGGGAGAATTTTCTCCCTTTTTTTATTGTAATTTATTCGGTCTTTGCTTTAACATCTCCTGTAATCCTGAACGTTATTGTTGAATTGTTAGGATCATTGGTAATCACAGTCACTGATTTGTTTTGTCTTCCTTTTTTCCCTCTGGAATTGAATTTCACATTAATATCAGTCGTTTCACCGGGTTTAACCAGATTGCTGTGTTTTACTGCAGTACAACCGCAACTTGCTTTTACATTTCTTATAAGAAGATCGCTTTTACCTGTATTTTTAATTTTGTAACTGTATTCAGCAACATCTCCTTCTACTAATACACCAAAATCGTAAACGTTGTTTTCTACAACTGCAACAGGTGCATTAGCTTTTTGCTCTTCAGTAAGTTTTGAAAAGTCTTCACTTATTGATAATGAAATTCCAACAGAGTATTCATTGTCGTTTTTATCATCGACATTCAAATATATTCTGTCTGAAACATAGCCATAAGCATTTCTTTGGCTTGCATCGTATTTAATGTACATCTTACCATATTCACCCGGCTTAACTGTTTCAGGAACAAAGCGAATAACAACATGCGATGGAGACCTGTAAATTCCAACCTTAACCGGTTTGTCTGAACTGTTGTAATATTCAACTGAATCTGACTTTGTCTGATCATTGAATACAGTTCCTAAAGAAATGTAATTTGATTTAAACCTTAATCCGCCCATTACTCTTGGGAATTTTTCTTCTACGGTCAGTTCTCTTGGCTCAACATTTCCCTTAATTGTAAGATTTGTTACGCTGGGATCTGTATTTGAGTATACATTGATGCTTTTCATAAAAGCACCTGGTCTGTTTTGTGGATTGTAAGCAACTTTTATAGTTCCTGATTTGCCGGGAGCTATTGGTTCTTTATCCCATTCCGGGGTTGTGCAGCCACAGGAAGCCTTTACGTTGTTAACAATAAGAGGTTGATTACCTGTATTTTTAAAATCGAAAACTGCTGTTGCAATACCTTTTTCTTCTTTGATATTACCAAATTCATGATCAGTTTTCTTGAAAGTAATTTTTGGTTGAGCATTTGCAAATAAAAAAGCTCCTAAAAAGAAAATAAAAATCAATCGTTTCATATTTATAAAATTATTTGTTTCTAATAATTATCTATTTTTTACTTTTTTACAAAACTAGTAATTACAACGTTTATTGTAAACATTTTGTTTTTTGGTTTTTATAATTCAGGTATTATACTTTAAACGAATAATTACACTTTTTATATCAACTTTCTTGCCAAAACATTTAAGAGATAATTTTTTTCACTTTATCAGTCAGTATTTCATTTCAATCTCCAAATGAAACGCCCATGTTTCTGCACATTTTTATTAATGGGTGTTCAGGCGAAACAAGATTCAATTTGTTTTCAACTTCAGTTAATGGTATTGTCGTTAGTTTATTTCCTTTCAAAGCAACCATGACTCCGTAATTTTCGTTGGCAATTGTTTCAACAGCATAGGAACCATATCTGGTAGCAAGTATTCTGTCCATTGGCGAAGGGCTCCCTCCTCTTTGAACATATCCGAGTCTGGTTTCTCTGGTTTCCACACCTGTAATTTCAGTGATACATGAAGCGATGTAACTTCCAGCAGTTTTATCAGGAGGAACAGAAATTCCTTCAGCTACAACAACAATTGAATATGATTTTTTTATTGCAAAGCGATCTTCAACCTTTTTGCAAACTGATTCTATATTGTAATTAATCTCGGGAATAAGAATTATATCTCCTCCTCCGGCCATGCCTGCATATAATGCTATCCAGCCTGCGCTGTGACCCATAACTTCCATCACCATTACCCTCTGGTGAGAGTTGGCTGTTGTATGCAAACGGTCAACTGCTTCTGTGGCAATGCTAACTGCTGAATCGAATCCAAATGTAATGTCAGTACCCCAGACATCATTATCGATGGTCTTTGGGATTCCAATAACATTCATCCCAAGTTCGTACATTCTGGACGCGGTTTTCATCGTGCCGTTGCCGCCTATACATACAATGCAGTCAAGTCCCAGCTCATTGTATGTTTCCTTCATCAGTTCAGGTTTATTGACATCACCATCCTGCAAACTGCTTTTGAATGGTTTTTCTCTCGAGGTGCCAAGTATTGTGCCTCCTAATGTAAGAATGCCGGAAACCTTAGACTCATCGAGCTTTATATATTCTTTTTTTATCAGACCGGTATAACCAAGGACAAAACCATAAACTTCCATTCCATATTCAAGAATGGCAGTCTTGGCAACTCCTCTTATTGCTGCGTTCAATCCCGGACAATCTCCTCCTGCAGTAAGAATACCTATTCTTTTAATACCTCTTTTCATCTCTATATAATTTGTCTTTTAAATGTCAGATAGAACTTATAAATGAAAAATTATTATACTAACTGGTCAAAGAATCTTCCTTAGCATGTTTTAAAAAACTGTTTCTTTGAAGATACAAATTTAAAGAATAAGATTGCCATTATTACTTAAATATCAATCTATTTGTTATTTATTCAGGATAGTAACCCGACATATTCAATATCTCCTGAGAGTTTTTTAAAGTTAACAGTTGGGGGAGTGTCATTTCAGAGTTTTTTTCCATAAAAGATTGTACAATCCTCCAGCCCAGCCATACTCCTGTTTTCCCCGGCGATTCATTAGAAAAGGTATTAGTAAAAGGAGCTTCTCCGGTATACTTTTGAAGGGTTAACCTTTCAACATCGTATAAGAGTTTATTTTCAACAAGAAATGTCCACATCGTTGCTTCGTTATTTTTGCACCACTTTATTTGTTTTGCATTATATCCAATTATTACCGAATCAGGTGTTTCTGGAAGCATAGCTTTACAGAAATACATAGCCTTACCCTGATAAATCATGTTTGAAAGAAGATTGTCGGATAACTCGTTGTAAGGGTAGTTAGTTACAAACCAGGAATAAAAAAGGTCAGCAGTAATTTTATCAGGATACATATTTGCACTTTTATATTGAGGAATACCTAAATAGTCATAAAAAGGGCAATTTGCTCCCAGATATTTATCCAGACTGATACCTATCAAATTATCACTTGTAAAGATTGACTGGTTAAATCCGGAAATACAAGTGTAAATATTTGGTATTTTATTATTTGGGAAGTAATATTTGTAATGTTTAAACCCTTTTTCAATATTCTTTTCTATTTTACCGAAATCGCTGAATATCATGAGGGCAGAATCAGCAACCCTGCTGATGACTGTGTCACTGATAAACATTTTTAAATACTTTTCGTAGTCAGGAATTTCAGTCGATCCAATATTTAAAACATAGTTACTGTATATATCCATGAAATTGCTGTGTTCCCTTTTCAGGAAGTCAATATTATCATTCAGTTTGGCTGAATCAGCTGTGTATAATAGTTGTTCCGTTCGTGTAATTTCTAAATCCAGCTTTATCTCGGATATATCAACATTATCTTTGCTTTTTATGCAAGAATAAAACAAAAACACCAACGTTATAATGTACAGATACTTCATCATTTTTTGTTTTTTATTTTATAACGAAAATAAAGTTAATGAATTCTGTGCAAAATTATAATTAATCAATTAAAGAGTTCTTAGGCTTTATGTCCAAAAATCATCATATTTTTGTCAGATATATAATTGTTAACAATTACGAAAAACTAATTTAATGGGAAAGGTTTCTCTTTTAATCTTTTTTCTTTTTGCTGTTTTGTTTTCTTACGGTCAAAACTTCAGATTAGGATTTCAGGCAAGTCCTCATTTAACATGGATGAATTCTTCATCAAAGACTGTTACGCCAGATAAAAGCAGAGTTGGTATTAAATATGGCGTTGAGGCTGATATCTTTCTTGCAGGTCAGCCAAGGTATTCATTCAATACCGGATTGTTTGTAGCATACCATTCTTTCAGTACCCTATACAATTCTGACAAATCTTTTGTTATTGATGGAAAGGTTTTTGATGATCCGACTAAGATTATGTACAAGCTCAATTATATTGAGATCCCGATGAACCTGAAACTTCGTTCCGATCAGTTTTACAGGTTAACCTACTATGGGCAGTTTGGATTGACAAATTATATAAATATCAGCACAGCAGCATATTCTTCCGATTCTCAGCTTGACGGGAATAATGTTCCCGATGCTTTTGGATTTTATAATTTCGGATTGATAATGGGAGGAGGGGCAGAATATGATATAGGAGGTAATACTGCTTTGAATTTTGGAATTCAATATACCAATGCTTTACTTGATTATTCAACGATTAAGGCGCTTGACGAGAAAAGTAAGTTCCATTCAATAAGGCTGATATTAGGGGTTCTATTTTAAATATATTCTTATGAAAATTGCTTTAGCTCAACTTAATTACCATTTAGGGAATTTTGAAAAAAATGCTGAAAAGATCATCAGGCATATAAAAAAGGCAAAAGAAGATTCAGCCGACCTTATTGTTTTTTCTGAATTATCTGTCTGCGGTTATTCTCCCTATGATTTGCTGGAGAAGAGTAATTTTATTGATCAGGTCTATGATTCTGTAAAGAGAATAGCTTCAGTATGTCAGGGAATATCTGTTATCATAGGAGCTCCGACAATAAATGAAAGTCAAAATGGCAAAAAGCTTCATAACTCGGCAATATTCATTAAGGATTGCGAGATAACAGATACTGTTCATAAAACATTATTGCCCACGTATGATATATTTGATGAATACAGATACTTTGAACCTAATACAGAATTCAGGGTCATTGATGTAAATGGCAAAAAAATTGCGATTACAATCTGTGAAGACCTGTGGGATGATCAGCCGACAAGCAATAGTTTTGCCAAGAGCAAGCTTTATATAACTTCTCCGATAGATGAACTTGAAAAACTTAATCCTGATATTGTCATTAATATAGCAGGCTCACCTTTTTCATACAATCAGAAATCATTAAGGAAGGATATACTTGTTAAGAATGCAAAGGAACATCATGTGCCAGTTGTCTATGTGAATCAGGTAGGAGCTCAGGCGGAACTTATATTTGATGGTGGTTCAATGTATGTTGACAATGAAGGCAAGATTATAGATGAACTGGCATATTTTAAAGAAGATTACAGATTAATAGATACAGAATTTAATGAAGTTGAGTCAGTTCAACCTGAACAATCAGCGATTGAAAAGATTCACGATGCCCTTGTTCTTGGCATCAGGGATTACTTCCTTAAAATGAATTTTTCCAAAGCTGTTATTGGCTTATCGGGCGGTATTGACTCAGCAATTGTTGCTGCCCTTGCTGTTGAAGCTTTAGGAAAGGAAAATGTGCATGGCTTGCTTATGCCCTCAAAGTATTCTTCCGGTCATAGTGTTGATGATGCAGTTGCTCTGGCAAAAAATCTTGGAATAAAATATGACCTGATAAATATTCAATCAGTTGTTGACAGTTTTGAAAAATCACTTTCTCCATTATTTGAAAACCTGAATCCTGATGTTACTGAAGAAAATATTCAGGCAAGGGCAAGAGGGATATTCCTTATGGCGTTATCCAATAAATACAGATATATCCTATTAAACACATCAAATAAAAGCGAATGTGCTGTAGGTTATGGTACTCTTTATGGTGACATGAACGGAGGGCTTTCTGTTTTAGGGGATGTCTACAAAAGTGATTGCTATAAGCTTGCAGGATATATAAACAGGGATAAAGAAGTAATACCGCAAAATACTATTATAAAACCGCCTTCTGCAGAATTAAGGCCGGGGCAAAAAGATTCGGACAGTCTGCCTGAATATGATATTCTGGATAAAATTCTCTTTAGATATATAGAATTGAATCAATCGGCTGAAGACATTATCAGGGATGGATTTGATGAAATGATAGTCAGAAAGGCTGTCAAGCTGGTAAATATCAATGAATATAAAAGATTTCAGGCGCCTCCGATTTTAAGAGTTTCCTCGAAGGCGTTTGGCTTTGGAAGGCGTATTCCTTTAGTGGCAAAGTTTGATATTTAATTAGGCATATTTGAAAGGTTAAAAAAGCTTGTTGTAAAACATCTTTATTATTAAAAAAAGATTAACTTTGATGCTTAACAACATAGTATTATTTTACCAATGCTTTTATTTGACTCAGATAATAATCATTCACAGGAGAATAAAAAATCAATTTATAAGTATCTTACTCCTGAAGAAAAAGCTGAGCTTGAAGATCATATAACCAAGGTTGAGATTGCCAAGAATAATTTTATTTTTAAGGAAGGCGATAAACCTACCGGTTTTATTACTCTTGAAGAAGGGAAAGTTAAGATTGTAAAAGAAGGGGTAGGGGGAAGAGAGCAAATTCTCCGAATGGTTAAGCCCGGTGGTTTTGTTGGTTACAGAGCTCTTATAGCAAACCAGAATCATAACGACACTGCTGTTGCCCTTGAAGATTCTTTGATTTATATTGTTGATACTGACTTCTTTTTTAGCCGGTTATTAAAAAATCACAATATTGCACTTCTGCTTCTTACTAAACTTGCAAAGGAACTTGGATTCTCAAATTCCCGAACTGTTACACTTACTCAGAAACATATCAGGGGGCGTTTGGCTGAATCAATCATTCTGCTTAAGGATAAGTATGGTATTGAAAGTGATGGTTCAACAATTAAAGCTTACTTGTCGAGAGAAGACCTGGCTAATCTTTCTAATATGACTACTTCAAATGCGATTCGTACCCTTTCAAGTTTTGTTACTGAAAGAGTAATCGTGATTGATGGCAGAAAATTAAAGATTCTTGATTTTTCCAAGCTTGAAAGGATTAGTAAACTTGGATAAATGCATTAATTGTTTTTCTGAAATATTTCCGTTAAAGAATACCCGTTTATTTTTTAATAAATTCAACTGCACCTAAATCGGGCATTCCATCATTAGTTCTGCTGTTTCCAAATAAATCTTCAGGGTACTTGATGCCAATATTGATGCTTCCCTTATTTATAAAAGATGAAGCGGTATCAGGAAAATAATTGTAAACTGAATCAAAATCAATTGACTGTTCAAATATAAGATCGTTATAATTTAATTTGAATAGAAGGGAATCAGGACTTCCAAGTTTCATCATACAATGATCTAAAGTACAAGGCACCTTAGGATTTGAGATATCATATTTATAAACCTCAAATTCATTATTACGATCACCATAAATGATTGAATTACCAAAGAAGATACTTTCAAACTCTCCTATATAACTTTTAACCTCATCTATATAGTAATCTTTTATTACTACTGAACCTGCCTGGCGAGGATACTGATAGTTGAAGCTGTTAGAAATAGTAATATGATTAAAAGTGTATTTTCCTGAGTGGCATAAAAATATGCAAGTCCTGTTGTTGCTAAAAATAGTGTTATAACAGTCAATATTAGCTCCAAAGGATATCATTCCTGTAAAGCTGTGATTTTTAATAATTGAATTGGTTACTTTCACAGCAGGCAAAACAGGATCGCCAAGACTTCCTGTCCAGAGTCCTAATATTGAGTTCTTTATTTCAGCATGATTAAAAGATGATTCAAGGGTTGATGGTAAAACATATATTCCATACCATTGTCCCGGGATATCTTCGTATGAATCTCCTGCTGCATTTTCATCAAAACGGTCATTCATGAAAACAACAGGTTCATCTTTAGTTCCGTTTACAATGATATTCCCAAGAACATACATCTTTGCATTATTATGGAAAAAGACCTTACACCCTTTTTCTATTGTAAGAGTTTGCCCTTCATCCACCATCACTGAATCAAATACCAGATAAGGTTTCTTACTGCTCCATGTTTGGGTATTCAGCCACTCATTTTTAAGGAAAGTAACATCTTGTGACCATGATAACAGCTTAACGCTTTGCATGCCCGTATTGCTTTCTATTATTATTGAATCAAGGCGGTAGCAAACAGAGTCAATACTATACTCAGGGAATGTTGCTTCAACAAAAATGAATATACTGTCGCGGCTGAGTATTTCTAAATCATTGATTGACTTACAGGGGATACCGTCAACATTAAGCCGGAAAGGAGAATTTTCACCTCCAGCAAGCTTGATTGTCTTGATTTCCAAAGGAGAAAAGCTCTTGTTTATTATCCTGAAGTTCTGTGTAGGAGTACGATATGTTGTTATTATAGTATCGAATGAAAGGGTATCTGTCGATAATATAAAGTCCCCGGTATTATCAATGTCAATATTATTCTTTTCACAAGAATACAAGAAAAGAATAATTACAATTGATGCACTGAGTACGCTCCGTATTAAAGACTTCATACTTTTTCTGATTATAAATACCTGTGAGTTTTAAAACGCAGTGCGAATTTATAATATTGTTTCAATAAACAAACAAATACTATTCCTGGAAATACACTCTTTTAACTCTTTGTGAAACTGATGTAAATATTTCGTAAGGTATGGTATCCAGACTTTTTGCCATTTCAATGACAGGATGTTCTTTCCCGAAAACAATTACCCTGTCTCCTTCTTTAGCTTCAATGCCTGTAATATCTATCATACACATATCCATACATACATTTCCTATTACAGGTGCAAGATGTCCGTTTATCCACACTTTACCAATGCCGTTACCTAATTTACGGTTGAAACCGTCAGCATATCCAATTGGCAAAGTAGCAATTTTAATTTCATGGGTAGCTAAGCCCTTGCGTCCATAACCAATTGTTTCACCTTTATTGACAGTTCTTATCTGAGATATGGTTGTTTTTAGTGTACTTACATTCTGGAGTGCTTTAGGTTCATTGGAACTATATCCGTATAATCCTACTCCTAATCTGACCATTTCATACTGGTAGAAAGGAAATCTTTCTATTCCTGAAGAGTTAAGTATGTGTCGTGTCACCTGATGATCACATCCATGCTGAATTATTTTGGAAATTTCATCAAAACGGTTAACCTGTGATATGGTGAATTCATCTTCAGCAGGCTCGTCGCTTACAGCCAGGTGTGAAAAGACAGAACTGATAAACAATTCGTCATTCTTATTAATCTTTGAAAGCAAGATTTCAATGTCTCTTTTTGACTCAAAGCCCAGGCGTTTCATCCCCGTATCAATCTTTATGTGAATAGGGAAATTGTTTACTGCATTTCTGTGAGCAGCCGGAATAAACTGATCAAGTATTCTCATTGAATATATCACCGGCTCCAGCTGATGTTCAATCATTAAATCGAAGCTGTGCTCTTCAGGATTCATTACTACAATTGGCATTTTGATGCCGGCTTTTCTTAAAGCTACACCCTCATCAGCAATAGCAACAGCCAGATAATCGGCATGATGGAATTCAAGCATTCGGGCTATCTCAGCTAATCCGCTGCCATAGGAGAATGCTTTGACCATTACCATTATTTTCACATCGGGAAACAGTTTGCTTTTGAAATAGTTGAAGTTATGTATTAAAGCAGAGAGGTCAATCTCTAATACTGTTTCATGTGCTTTATGTTGTAATACTGTTGCAATGAGATCAAACTGAAAGTCTCTGGAACCTTTTAATAGAATTGCTTCCTGTTTAAACTCAAGGTTAGGCATATCGTTCAAAAATTCATAAGTAGATTCATAGAATTTTGCATTATCACCAAACAGGTTTGCCTGTTTAGAGATATTAGGTCCAATTCCTATAAATCTTTCCATCATTCTTAATCTGATAAGCTCAGCAACTTCTGCATATAAGACTTCATCAGATTTTGGTGAAAAATAGATATCAGAAAGGATTAAAGTCTTGGTAAGGAAATCCTGACTGGCCTGCTGTTCAAGAGTGTCAAGAGCAATTGTAAGAGAATTAAGATCAGAGTTATATGAATCATTGATTACAATACATTCATTGTTGCCTTGTTTGATCTCAAGCCTCATGGCTACCGGCTGAAGTGTACTGAACCTGTTGAGTACATGATCCTGATCCTTGCCGATTGCAATAAGGGCAACCAGACATGTACAGGCATTTTCTACAGAAGCATCATCTGAAAAAGGAATTGATATTGCATATTGCTTTTCCCCCGATTGTGCAATTATACCACACCCTTCAGGCACTTTCTGAACGAAATATACAAAAAGGTCGGCAGTTTCATCCATCATCGACCAGGTAATTGAGCATAAAGGCTTGTGCTCGGCAAGCTGCTCAATTGCATCAGTGATATTCTGGTAGTCTTTATGATATATTATTACATCAGTACCCTTAAAGAGATTGAGTTTCTCTCTTACCTTTTCTTCTACAGATTGAAAATTAGACTGGTGTGCTTCACCAATATTAGTAAAAATTCCTATGTCAGGTTTGATTATTCTTTGCAGATTGTCCATTTCATCGGGTTGAGATATACCTGCTTCAATTATGGCAATGTCATGTTCATCTTCCATAAGCCAAACTGAAAGAGGAACTCCGACCTGGGAATTATAACTCTTCGGACTTCTGATAATGTTGTATTCTTCAGCTAAAAGATAGCTTAGCCATTCCTTAACTATTGTTTTGCCGTTACTTCCGGTTATGCCAATTACTTTCCCTTTGAAATGGTTTCTTTTAATAATTGCAATATCCTGCAATGCTTTCAAGGTATCATCAGTGAGAATAAAAGTAGCTTCAGGAAATTTGTGTACCGAGTAATTCGGATTTGATATAATAAAGTTACGTACCCCCTTATCGTAAGCATGACGAATGAACTGATGTCCGTCATTGCTTCTGGTCTTTAATGCAAAAAACAACGTTGAGCTTCCTGAAACAATCGTCCTTGAATCAGTCGACAGATATGCAATCTGAGTCTCTTCTCCCTTTTGAAGGAAACCGGCACCAATTTGTTCTGCAATACTAAAGTTGGTTAACACATTCATTTTCTTCTATTTTTGAGAAATTTTAAAGCATTCTCTACATAATGGTTCGTATTCACTTTTCTCTCCTAAAACAACAAGCTTTTCTTCAGGGGATAACCTGTGTGAGAAATTTGCAAGGCTACCACATTTCATGCAAATAGCGTGAACTTTTGTAACATACTCGGCTGTTGCCATTATCTTAGGCATCGGTCCGAATGGTTTGCCTCTGAAATCCATATCCAAACCTGCTACAATTACTCTTATTCCCATGTCAGCCAGCATTCCGCATACATCAACAAGTGAATCATCAAAGAACTGGGCTTCATCTATGCCTATAACATCAACATCACCTGTAAGCAGAAGTATATTAGATGCAGTCTCAACAGGCGTAGACCGTATAGTATTTTCATCATGTGATACAACTTCAGTGTTAGAATAGCGGGTGTCAATTGCCGGCTTGAATATCTCAACCCTTTGTCTGGCTATCTTTGCCCTGTTCAACCTCCTGATCAGCTCTTCGGTCTTCCCGGAAAACATTGAACCGCAAATGACCTCTATCCATCCCTTTTGTTTAGGTCCTCTTAAATCTTTTTCAAGAAACATTTTATACTATTAACCCAAAAAAATTAATTTTACAACTTATTGACAATTTTAACGTTCTGTAAATTGTATATTCAAAAATTTATTTTTTGAATATACTACATTTCATCAAATAATTAAATATTTCATTTCGCTTTACTGTAAATAAATGAAATTTAAACGTATATGGACAACAAAATAATACTTGAGCTGATCAAAAAGAATCTTGAAGAAATAAATTTACTGGTTGAAGACCTTTGTAAAGGAGAAAAATATAATCAGGTTCTTATTGAAATCATTTCGGCTAAAGCTAAAATTCTTTATCAGGAGCTGGCTTTGGTTAAACCTGATATGCATTCCGAAATTGAGCCTCTTACAGAAGAAGTAACAAAAAGTGATACTGAGCAAGTTGAATCTGATGGACAAGTTATTGTAAATCAGAATGCAGATAATGATTTTATTGAATCTCAAACATCAAATGTTAATGAAATTACAAGTAATTTAATTGTATCTGAAGACACAGCAACACTGGATTTCGATAACAAACCTGCGATTATGGAAGTTGATGAAGCAGATCAAAATACGGAAGTTCATAATCAGATTGAGGATTCTACTGAGCCTGCTGATATTTTAATTCAAGAAGAAACTTCTATTCCTGCAGTTCAAGCTATTGATGATGCCGCTGAAGAAGTTGAAGAAGAAGTTATAATTAGTATTCCTGAAGAAGTAATTCATATAACAGTAGAAGAATCTGAGCAGTCTATCGATATGCCTGATACTGACAAGCTAATTGATAAGATCATTGAGGTTACACCTGAAGCTTCTGAGAAAAAGGTTTTTGGTGAGAAATTTCAAAATGAACCTTCATTGAATGACAGGCTTGCTGCTATGCAAAGTGTTGAGCCAAAGATAAAACCAATGCCATTAAGCAACCTAAGGGCTGCTATAGGTATCAACGATAAGTTTCTTTTTACCAAAGAGCTTTTTAATAATAATGCATCTGATTTTGATCATACTGTAGATAAAATTGATAGTATGAATACTTTTCTGGAAGTTATTGAATTTTTGGAACAAAACTATAAATGGACTAAAAACTCAACAAGCCTGAAGTTCATGAATCTGGTTAAAAGAAGGTTTGAAAACTAAATTCTGATGGGAAAGCTATTTATTGTACCTACACCTATTGGCAACCTTGAAGATATGACCCTTAGGGCAATAAGGGTCCTTAAGGAAGCTGATATTATACTTGCTGAAGATACAAGAACTTCGTCAGTACTTCTTCATCATTTTGATATTAAAACGAGGCTGCAGTCTCACCATAAATTCAATGAGCATAAAACTTCAGAGCATATAGCCGACAGAATTTTGGGAGGCGAAAATATCGCTCTTATTTCTGATGCAGGTACTCCGGGTATTTCTGATCCCGGATTCTTACTCGCCAGAACTTGTATTGAAAAAGGAGTAGAAGTAGAAACATTACCAGGGCCTGTTGCATTTGTGCCTGCTCTTATTAATTCAGGGTTGCCTTCTGATAAGTTTTGTTTTGAAGGATTTCTACCCCAAAAGAAAGGAAGACAGAAGACTATTAATGCTTTAACTAATGAAAGCAGAACCATGATATTTTATGAATCTCCCTTTCGTTTATGTAAAGCCCTTGAACAGTTCATTACTTTTTTTGGTCCCGACCGAAAAGTTTGTGTTAGCAGAGAAATATCAAAATTGCATGAAGAAAATTATAGAGGAACTTTAAAAGAAGCTTTTGATTATTTTTCAGAAAAGGGAGTGAAAGGTGAAATAGTAATTATTGTTGCTGGTAATAAAGATAACAAGGAAGAAGTTGATATTGAAGAATAAATTTTAAGACAATATTGTATATCAAAAAGAAAGGGTGTTTCATTATGAGACACCCTTTCTTTGTATATAAAAGTTAGATAGTTATTCTACTATAGCTTTGAACTTTGGATTTTCAAAATATTTTGCAAATTCAAGGTCAGTCTTAGCGCAAGTTTTGAATTTTGCATCTTTAGCTATTGCTTTTTCAAGACTTGACATTAACAAATCTTCCTTAGCCGTTTTTGCAGCAACAACTGCTTTAAGATAAGGAACCATCGGGCAGTCTGATGTGTTAGCATCAAGAGTCTTTAATGCTCCGTTATAATCTTTAGCAAGTATCTTTGCCAAACCTGCATTTGCAGAATTTGAATCACCAAAATATTTAACTGCTTTGTCGTATTCAGCACGGATAATGCTTACAATACCCATATTATTATCGACTTCTTTGCCAAGGCCTGATGCTGCAGCAAAATATTCTTTTGCCTTGTCAGTTTTACCTTGATATAGAGCTGCTACTCCAAGATTGTTCTGGATAATTGGATTACCAGAATTAAGCTGATCTGCTTTTTCGAAGTTAGCTGCTGCTGCATCCAATTCACCTGCTTTCACCTGAGCCATTCCTAAGTTGTTGAAACCTCTCCAGTCTTTTGGGAATTGTTTAGTGAATGATTTAAAGAACTGTAATTTCTTAGCATTATCATCAGTTAGCTGAGCAGCTTTGATAAGTTCAGCCTGATTTAATTTTTCAGGATTCTTTTCAGCATCAGCAAGTAATTCTTCATCTGTCCTGCCTATTAAGTTAATATTTGCATAGAATTTTGCACGACGTAATTCAGGAAGAACTTTATCTGCAAGAGCAGTAAAAGCTTCTGAAAGATTTCGGATTTCTTTTTCGCGAACTTCAGGGTCAGTATACATTGAAAGTACACGGAGTATCAATTCTTTATCCTGAATGTTAGATGATGCAACAAGTTTTTGGAAACCTTCCCAGTCTTCTGCTGTATTTTTAGCTTTAATGTTTGCTGAAAGGTTTTCAGCTTTCATTTGCTTGTTAAGATAATCAGTTGCTGAAGTTTCACGTTCTTTTGCAAGTTTAGCATTAAGGTCTTCCTTGCCGTCAGGTGAAGCGTAAGCAGAAATCTGAAGATCTTTTAACTCTTTGCGTTCATTTTTAACTGCATCTTTTGCATAAGCTTTGAATGTATCGAAATCTTTGGCTCCTACTTCTTCATCACGTACTTTTGCACTGTTGATTAGATAGTGAATGTCAGCCATTAATTCATCAGGAACAACCCTCTGGAAAGGATCAATTTCAGGATTATATTTTCCTGTTGTATTTTTTTCTCTTTGAATTCCGATGATTGGTTCTCCAACTTTATTTACCAATTCAGATGTTGAAATAACACCATCAGCAAGTTTTATTGGATCAAAATCAAGAGATTTAAGACCTTGTGATGCCGCGATCTTAACCTGTAGTTCAGACATTCTCATGGCTGCTTCATAAGGAATAGCTCCTTTAACTGAAAAATTACCACCTTCTTTATAAACAACAACCTGGTTGTTGGCTTTTACTTTTTCTCCCTGGAGTTTAATTTCAGGATAAGCTTTGTCAACTAAAACGTTTTCTGAATTTGTGTACTTGATAACCGGAGTTATAAGTAAGTTTGCTTTTTTAGCAAAATACTTTTCAGGAATCTGTCCTTCAACTGCTACAAGAACTTGTCCTGCATGTGTTTCCAAAACTTCAGGTGTAACTTTCCATTTGATTAGGTCAGCCTCTTTTTTCATCTTCTTGATGCTGGCACAGCTGCTGAAAAGCATCGCTACAATTGCCAATGAGACGAGAACTTTTAAATTAAATTTTTCCATGATGGTCACATTATTATTATTTTAAACATTATTTCACTTATTACTACAAAAATAAGAATGTTTTTTAATCCTGAAAGTCAAAAATTGAAAATTTTATCATAATAAAACCCTCGTTATTCCTGAATCATAGGTATTTTGAAAGATTGTTTCGCATAATTTTAAATAATCCTTTTTGTTCTCCACAAAATCAATATCATTAGTATCAATTATAACTATCGGAAAATCAACCTGTTGTTTAAAGAAGTTAAAATATGCCTTTGTTACTTTATCTAAATAATCAGTTTCAATAGACTGCTCATATTCTCTTCCTCTTTTTCGAATATTTTTTAAAAGGTTTGTTCCATTTTTGTATAAAAAAACAAACAAATCCGGTTTTGGAAGTCTTGGATAAATGATGTTAAAGAATTTTCTGTAGAGATTAAACTCATCATCTGACAAGGTTACACTGGCAAATATCAATGATTTCATGAAATAATAATCCGATACTGCAAAATCCTTGAACAAGTCTCTGTTCTGTAGTTCGTTAACCATCTGCGTATAACGCTCCGACATAAACGACATTTCAAGTGTGAAAGCATAGTTTACCGGATCATTATAAAACTTTTTAAGGAAAGGATTGTCAGCAAAATTTTCACTTACAAGCTGCGCATTGTAATCTTTTGATATCATTTCGGCCAGAGTTGTCTTACCTGCGCCAATATTGCCTTCAATAACAAGAAAATTCATCTCAGAATTTTTAATCCTTTTGAACTAAGGTATAATTTCTATGGAATATTTTACATAGGATAACTTTTATTGCCCCAATAAAAATATTTTTTGCGTCCTAAAAATAGTAATTCTTTTTTAAACTAAACAATTAAGGGCAGCTTGTTGGCTGCCCTTATGTTTTTTATATAAAAACGATTGATTTATCAATGACGATCTCTGCGATCATTTCTGTTGCCGTAGCCACCACGGTCGCCGCCACGGTCACCGCGATCATTCCTGCCACCCCTGTTTCTGTCGAAACCTCTGTCATTACCATCACGATTAGGTCTTTCGCCCTGTGGACGTTTTGGTGGCTCTACATAACCTTCAGGTTTTGGAAGAAGAACCCTGCGTGAAAGCTTAAGCTTGCCGGTCTTGTCTTCTACTCCAATAAGTTGAACATCAAGTTTTTCTCCTTCCTTGAGAATTCCTTCAAGTGTTTCGTGTCGCTGCCAGTCAAATTCTGAAATGTGAAGCAAGCCATCCTTGCCCGGAAGTATTTCAACGAAAGCTCCAAAAGCAACTATTGATTTTACTGTTCCATTATATATTTTTCCAACTTCAGGGACTGCAACGATATTTCTTACTCTTTCAAGTGCAGCTTCAATTCCTTCTTTTCCTGTTGATGATATCTGAACAACACCGGTATCTCCAACTTCTTCGATAGTAATAACTGTCCCTGTGTCTTCCTGAATCTTCTGAATTATTTTTCCACCTGGACCAATAACTGCTCCGATAAATTCTTTAGGAATTATTATTGTTTCAAGACGTGGTACATTTTCTTTGTAATCAGCACGTGGTTCAGGAATTACTTCAAGTATCTTACCCAAAATGTGTAAACGTCCCTGACGTGCTTGTTCCAATGCCTGTGCTAGCACTTCATATGGAAGCCCGTCAACTTTGATATCCATCTGAGTAGCTGTTATGCCATCTTTTGTTCCTGTAACTTTAAAGTCCATGTCTCCAAGGTGGTCTTCATCTCCAAGGATATCAGAAAGCACTGCAAATTTACCTGTGTTATCTGTGATTAAACCCATTGCTATACCTGAAACAGGTTTCTTCATTTTAACACCTGTGTCCATAAGTGCCATTGTACCTGCACAAACAGTAGCCATTGATGATGAACCGTTTGATTCAAGAATGTCTGAAACAAGACGTACGATATATGGAAAATCATCAGGGAACATTTTCTTTAATGCACGGTGTGCAAGGTTTCCATGACCAATCTCGCGACGGCTGAGGCCTCTTGGTACTTTTGCTTCTCCAGTACTGAATGAAGGGAAGTTATAATGCAAAAGGAATTTTTCTTTTCCCTGTACTGTAACACCATCAATGATTTTTTCATCAAGCTTGGTTCCTAATGTACATGAAGTAAGTGATTGTGTTTCACCACGTGTGAAAATTGCTGAACCATGTGAGCCCGGAAGATAATCAACTTCACCCCAGATAGGACGGATTTCATTAGTCTTCCTGCCATCAAGCCTGTGTCCTTCATCAAGGATCATACGGCGCATGGCCTCTTTTTCAACGTCGTGATAATATTTCTTTATGAGTTTAATATTTACGCCAAGGTCAATTTCAGTATTTGCTGCATTTTCCAGTTTGTAAGCTTCTAAGTATTCATCAAGTATTGCCTTGAAACCATCGCTGCGAAGGTGTTTGTCAGCCTGTTGCTTGTTGGCATGGTCATAGCATTTCTGGTATAAGTCAGCCTTCACTTTTTCTTTGATGGCTTCATCGTTTACCTCATGGCAATAAGTCCTCTTTGTTTTGCCAACGGCTGCTGCAAGTTCTTCCTGCACTTTGCAATGAGCCTTAATTGCCTGGTGAGCAAATTTAATAGCTTCCAGCATTACCTCTTCAGATACTTCATTCATTTCACCCTCAACCATCATAATGTTTTCATACGATGCACCTACCATAATGTCAAGATCGGCATTTGGTATTTCTGATGCTTTCGGGTTAATTACAAACTCACCATTTATCCTTGCTACCCTTACTTCTGAAATAGGACATTCAAAAGGAATATCAGAAACTGCAATTGCAGCAGAAGCTGCCAGTCCTGCAAGTGAATCAGCTGTGTTCTCCATGTCAGAAGAAAACAATGTAATCATCACAACTGTTTCTGCATGGTAATTGCTTGGGAACAAAGGACGTAATGCCCTGTCAACAAGACGTGCAATAAGTATTTCTTCATCAGAAGGACGGGCTTCTCTTTTAAGAAACCCTCCGGGGAAACGGCCAGCTGCTGAAAACTTTTCACGGTAATCAACAGATAACGGCATGAAATCGACATCTTCATTTGCCTCAGTTGCTGAAACTACTGTTGCAAGCAACATTGTTCCTCCCATTTTTACTACTACAGAACCATCAGCCTGTTTTGCCAACTTCCCTGTTTCAATGCTAATGGTCCTTCCATCACCAAGGTCGATAATTTTTTCTATAACATTCATCATAAGTATATCTATAATTTCCTCTAAAATAGTAAAAGGTGGTGTTTTTTAAAGCTAAAAGAGGCAATTTTTTTGATTGCCTCTTTTTATTAATTATTTACGTAAGTTCAGTTCTTTAATTATGGCACGATATCTTTCGATATCCCTGTCTTTTAAGTAGTCGAGCAAACGACGACGTTTACCTACAAGACTTATCAAAGCACGCTGTGTACCGAAATCCTTGCGGTTCTTTTTCAAATGCTCTGTAAGATGGGCAATACGGAATGAAAACATTGCAACCTGGCCTTCTGCACTTCCTGTGTCAGATTCACTTTTACCAAACTTTGCAAAAAACTCTTTCTTCTTTTCAGAATCTAAATACATAATTTCTTAATTTTTAAAGTTAAACCATTCGATTATAACACCGCAGTATTCGCGTTCGATGACAACGGTGCAACATTAAAAGTTTGACTTTTAGCCAAAATTTTCGCAAAAGTAAACAAATTTCTCAATTACAAATATAAAATCATTGATATTTAATCTTTTTGAGGATAGAATTCACCCTTTTTTGTGAATGTTACGGACATGCTCATTTAAAGCACAATCTTCTCTGTCACAACTTCATCGTTTTCATTCTTTATCCTCAAGAATTATCCTAAACTGCATATCACCCTCATCCCAATCCTGCAATACAAACACTTCTTCTTGTCACAATAGTTTTTCTTTAAATGGATTAAAGCCTGACTGTCGAATGCATGCTGGGCTTCTATTCCTGCTTCTGCCCATCCCGTTATTATGTTGTTCGACTCGGGAGGCAGGTTGCTTAATATGTCTATTGCCCTTTGTTTTAAATTGTTTTTCCCATTCTTTTCCCCATAGATGAAAATGAATGGTACAACGGTGTTAATCAGTAGTATATGTATTGCCGATTCTCCTAAATGTTTAACTGACTTTCTTGATGTGTTGTTAAAGTGATAATGCGTATCCCAATAGTCAGATGCCTTTACATCAAATAATTGGATAATGTCACTTAATTCTTTTGTTTTTAGTATCTCCGATAACAAAGATTCTGACTTTGCCATTAATGAGGCAAACTGTGCCAGCCTTATTGTTGGAAAGTTTATCGGCCGCATCCGCATAAACTTCCAGATATGTCCTTCTATTCCTCTTAGTTCATACTTAGCTCTGAGAAATGAATATTCTTCCCTGAGCTTTAAAAAGTAATCATCCCCAAGCAGCTGTTCATTAAGTAAACCCGACTGACCAAAAAACAAGGCTTCCAACTGAAATAGATTATTCCTGTGCTTTGCTACTATATTGGATGGCAATGACCTGACTGTCATCTCAAATGGCAATGAATTTGCCTGAAAACCAAAACTCCTTGCCAGATGCTGATAAAAGGCTTCTTCCCAATTGTTCTTGTTGTCTTCGAGCAATTTATTTATCTGTCCCGTCTTGTAAATTATTCTTTCAATTGCCAGTGTATCCAACTCACTGAGCAGGTAGATCCTGTTTATTTCTTTTGTGTTTTCTGAGCATGAAGGCCATTCTTTCTTATTAATCAGATTGTTGTACTTTTCAATCGTTTCTTCTCTTATATGCGGAATGAATACCGGAATGACTTCCCTGTTTTCTTGTTTTATATCTGCATCGTTATCAAGTACAACATGCAGTATTACATTGTTATAAGCCTTATCATTATGATGACCGTGAATGAACCAGTCTGACGATTTCAAATGTACTTCAACATTGCCCGCCCAAAGTGTATCTCCAATTTTTATTGATGCATTGAAAAAGTCGGGTCCTGAATCTTTATTCCATTCACCTTGATTAATTACTTCAATTGAATCACCATCAGCAGTGAACATCTTTTCATTGGAATAAAGAGAATATTTCCAGATGTATTGCAGGAATTCTTCAGTCATTGGGATAGTTTTCCCCAAAAATATAAATCTCAGAATATAAAGATATTCTGAGATTTATTTAATTATTTAAAATTTTATAGATATAAGGATAATTAATCCTGAAATGCTTTATTTCTTTTTTTTACAATAATTCAGCTTCAAGAAGCAATTCTTCCATTTCTACCTGTACTATTTCAGCCTGCACTCTTGCTTCTTTTGCAAAATTCTCATCGCCGGATGCATAAATGATTGCCCTTGAGGAATTAACCAGCAATCCGCATTTGTAATTCATACCATATTCAGCTACTTCCTGCAGACTGCCCCCTTGTGCTCCCACTCCCGGTACAAGCAGAAAATGTTCAGGCACTATATTCCTTATCTCTTTGAGGTTCTCTGCTTTAGTAGCTCCTACAACGTACATGATATTATCGGTGGTACCCCAATTCTGAGATTTCTTCAACACTGACTCAAAAAGCAGATCCCCGCTTTCATTGTCTTTCAAAAACTGAAAGTCGAAAGCTCCTTTGTTTGAAGTCAATGCAAGAATTATTACCCACTTCCCAAGGTAAGTCATAAATGGTTTCACTGAGTCTTCTCCCATATATGGCGCTACCGTTACTGCATCAAAGTCAAAATGATCGAAGAAAGCACGTGCATACATGTTTGAAGTATTTCCTATATCGCCTCTCTTGGCATCGGCAATAATGAAGATTTCAGGATCTTTCTCCCGAATGTATTTCACTGTTTTGTCTAGACTGACAAGCCCTTCTGCTCCCAGCGATTCATAGAAAGCAAGGTTTGGCTTGTATGCTACTGCCAGATCATGGGTGTAGTCTATTATCTCCTTGTTGAATGCAAATATTGGGTCGGATGTATCTAGCAAATGCTGCGGAATCTTTTGTATATCAGTGTCAAGTCCTATGCAAAGGAAACTCCTTTTCCTTTTTATCTGTTCGAATAATTGTTCTGAATTCATCTCTTTATTTTTTTGGCAAAAATAATCAATATTGATTAATCCCTTCCACTGTTCATTTTTTAAAGGGGTTGAAACATCATTTCTTAATTTTACTTACACATGAAAGATTATGTTGTTTCGATTGTATGATGTAGAAAAAATCATTTATTTTGATCATAATTATTAATGAAATGAATTTCTATCGCAGAATATTAGTTTTATCCCTGATACTGATAATCCCCTTTGGGCTATTAGTTGCCCAAACTGTCAACCCTACCATCGACAGTCTTATTAATCTGATAAGCATTGAATCCTACAAGTCTCATTTCAAACATTTAAAAACGGATAGTACTTCTTTCAAAGAAGTTACTAACTATCTTGCACAAAGCAACGACCATGATGCCTGTCGTGATTACATCTATAAAACATTCAGGGATTATTTCGGTGGCAACAATGTTTATCGTCATGACTTTACGGTTGAAGATTATTCAGGTCTTTCAAATGTAATTGCTTATAAGGAAGGCACATATCCCTGGAAAGGTATTGTTTTTATAAGTGCTCATTATGATGCATGCAACAACCGCGGTTTAAACGACACCCTTAACAGGGCACCCGGAGCTAATGACAATGCTACAGGAGTGGCTGCCATGCTTGAAATTGCCCGTATAATTTCAAAAATCCAAACCGAAAGGTCTGTTCTTTTTACTGCCTGGGATACAGAAGAATATATGTATAATGGTTACCCGACAGGTTCAAATCAATGGTATTCAGAATATGTAACTTTGAATAAACCTACTGATTGGATAAATATTGGCAAGGGAGGGAAAATTAACAAGAAGAACATTTTTGCAAATATCAACTTCGATATGTTTGGAAACCCTCAGGATACTTTATCTGGAAAGCCCTTATTGTGGGTGTGTACAGGAAATTCCTCCCATAAGAAGTTTGCCGTTGAGTATATAAATACTTTCAGTGATTACATTCCTGAAATCAGTTTGAAAAATAAAGGTGTAATGATTTACTCCGATCATTATACTTTTGCTTCAAGGAATATACCTGCAGTTATGAACCTTGAATCGGATTATGAAAAAGACCCGTATTTTCATACTGCAAACGATAATATTGAAAATCCTGATAATATTGATTTTATTTTTGCTGTCAACGTTGCAAGAGGAGGCTTTGCCTTTTTCCTTCATAATATTGGTTTATCTGATCCCGTTCGTAATATTCAGGATCAGTCATCAGTAAATATTTCAATTACGGAAAAACCTGATTGTTATCATGTTATATCATCCAATGCAGGTGATAGTATTCAGGTGATTGACTTTTCCGGAAAAACAGTAAATATTAAAAAGGAAGGATTTGATTACAAAATATATCCACCAAAGAAGGGCGTTTATTTTATTTATCCGAAAAGCGTCAAAGGACATATTTTCAAGAAAGTTTTACTGGAAAAGAAGAAGTCTCGCAAAAAATAACGTGTCTTGTATTATTTTTAGAGTAGGACAATGCTATCTCACATAGTAACCAAATTCTTACCAGGTTCACCCCAAATACCATAAGCGAAACACTCTTATGGTATTTGGGGTGAACCTGGTAAGAATTTGGTACGGTTGAAAAGTATACCGGATTTTAATTTGAAACAAAAAAAAAGCAGGCAAATGTTTTGTTACTTGCCTGCTTCCCTTTAAGGATTCCCTTTTTTTAATTCCCTAATTCAGATAAGAATTTAATTCTCACCATTCTTATATCCTCAGCACTATAGTCGTCTTCACCGAGTTCTTTGATAGCATCTTCAATAGAACCATCCTTAGATTCTTCCCGGAAGTAATCAAATATATCGTCGCGATAGTCTTCATCCATTACATCATCAATATAATAGTCAATATTGATTTTAGTGCCCGAATTAACAATAGCTTCTATCTCCGACAGCATGTCTTCCATGCCAAGGCCTAGTGATTTGGCAATAATATCGAGCGAAACCTTGCGGTCGATGTTCTGAATGATTGTAACCTTGTTTTTTGATTTCTGGGCTACCGACTTAACAACAATGTCCTGAGGCCTGTCAATTTCATTTTCATCAACATATTTGCTGATAAGTTCAATAAACTCTTTACCGTACCTCATTGCCTTGCCTTGTCCCACACCTTGAATATTCTGAAGTTCAGCAAGGGTAATAGGATATTGAATAGACATATCGGCAAGGGACGGGTCCTGAAAAATAACGAAAGGCGGAAGGTCGAGGCGTTTGGCCACTTTCTTGCGTAAGTCTTTGAGCATTGCAAACAATTCGGGATCACCGGCACTACCACCACCCTGAGCTGCAGCTGCTTCGTCGATAGCGGCATCATAATCATGGTTTTTGGTCATGATAAAGGAACCCGGATTATCGAGGAAGGCCTGACCTTTTTCAGTGAGTTTAAGTAAGCCGTAGTTTTCAATTTCCTTGTTGATATATCCTGCAATCATTCCCTGGCGGAAGATAGCATGCCAGAAATGGTGGTCATGTTCTTTGCCCATACCGAAGATATCAAGCTCGTCGTGTTTGAAAGATTTGACGGCAGCGGTCTTGTTTCCAGTAAGGATAGCCCCGATATGTTCCATCTTATATTTCTGATTGACAGCAACGATAGCTTCAAGGGCAAGTGCAAGTTCTTCACCCGCTTCAAGCTTTTCTCTCGGATTAAGGCAGTTGTCACATGCCCCGCAATTATCTTCAGTATAAATTTCTCCGAAATAATGGAGTAATATTTTTCTTCTGCACACAGAAGACTCAGCGTATGAAACAGTATCAAGAAGAAGTTGTTTACCGATTTCCTGTTCGGCAACAGGCTTGCCCTGCATAAATTTTTCCAGCTTCTGAATATCTTTATAGCTGTAGAAGGTGATACATTTACCTTCACCGCCATCGCGGCCTGCGCGACCTGTTTCCTGATAATAACCTTCAAGGCTCTTTGGTATATCGTAATGGATAACAAACCTTACGTCGGGCTTGTCGATTCCCATTCCAAATGCAATAGTAGCAACGATGATGTCAATTTCTTCCATCAGGAACATATCCTGATGTTTAGACCTTGTAGCTGCGTCCATACCTGCATGGTAAGGCAATGCTTTAATACCGTTTACCTGAAGGTTTTCAGCAAGTTGTTCTACTTTCTTACGGCTGAGACAGTAAATAATGCCTGATTTTCCGGCATTGGAATGTATGAATTTTATTATTTCGGCAGTTGACTTGAACTTAGGCCTTATCTCATAATAAAGGTTTGGCCTGTTGAATGATGACTTATATACTTTGGCATCCATCATTCCAAGGTTCTTCTGAATGTCGTGCTGCACTTTGGCAGTGGCAGTGGCAGTAAGGGCCATAACAGGTGCATGACCAATTTCCTGGATGATAGGCCTTATACGGCGGTATTCAGGTCTGAAATCATGTCCCCATTCTGAAATACAATGGGCTTCATCAACAGCATAAAAAGAAATCTTTATCTGTTTGAGGAAGTCGATATTATCTTCTTTTGTGAGAGATTCAGGAGCTACATATAAAAGCTTGGTTTTACCTGAAAGAACTGAATCTTTAACTTCCTGAATTGCATTTTTGGTAAGTGAAGAATTCAAAAAATGGGCGATACCGTCTTCTGTGCCAAAACTTCGGATAGAATCAACCTGATTCTTCATCAAAGCAATAAGTGGTGAAATTATAATAGCTGTTCCTTCGAGAAGTAATGCCGGTAATTGGTAGCAAAGCGATTTCCCCCCTCCTGTAGGCATAAGCACGAATGTGTCTTCGCCATCCATCACACTTTTTATCACCTTTTCCTGATCGCCTTTGAAGCGGTCAAAACCGAAATGTTTCTGCAGTTGTTCTAATAAAAACTGACTGTCTGTCATTGTAAATGTGTTTGCTTTTTTCAATAAAAAATTTCAAAGGAATACTAAGATAATAAATAAATATCTACGTGATGTTTAATAATGATAATATTAATACCAGAATTTAATTTTTAATAAACAATTAGTTTTTAATTTGATTCCTTTTGATTTGATTAAGTGTGTATATTTGTCATTTTCAGAATAAGAGCTATGGCAAAAGCAAAGGGAACAGCAAATGAAATGTCTTTTCTGGGTCATCTTGAAGTTTTAAGATGGCACCTAATCAGGTCTGTAGTAGCTGCTCTTATAATGATGATTGCTGCTTTTCTGTTCAGAGATTTAGTTTTCAACGGCATAATATTGAGTCCCCGAAATCCGGATTTCATTTCAAACAGGATGTTCAACCAGTTTGGCCAATGGATAGGGGATTTATTGGGTAAGGAAACACCGGCGATGGCAATCAACAAAACCCCTTTAACTTTGGTGAATATAGAAATGGCCGGGCAGTTTATGTCACATGTTAAGATTTCACTTATTGCAGGACTTATACTTGCAAGTCCATATATTATCTGGGAGCTTTGGAAGTTTATTGCGCCTGCACTTCATGAAAATGAAAAGAAATATGCCGGAGTTGCTGTTTTTTCAATTTCATCACTTTTTATAATTGGAATACTGTTCGGATATTTTATCATCACTCCCTTGTCGATTGATTTTCTTAGTACATACCTGGTAAGTAAGGATGTGATAAATACAATAAAGCTAAATTCATATATAAGCACTGTAACCACCGTTACTTTTGCTACAGGACTGGTTTTTGAGCTGCCTGTTGTGGCGTATTTCACCAGTGCAATCGGGATTGTGACGCCGGAGTTTTTAAAGAAGTACAGGAGACATGCTTACGTAATATTGCTTATAATTGCAGCAATAATAACCCCGCCTGATGTATTCAGTCAGATTCTGGTATGTATTCCTTTGATAATACTTTATGAAATAAGTATTTATATATCACGTTTCGTAGTTAAAAGGAAAAAGAAAAGGGAGTTATTGGAAGAATCGGGCATCAGCTGAAAAGTTGAAAAGTTAAAAAAACTGAATTGTAATGAAATTAAGTACAGATAACATTGAAAAAAGGTACAGGAAGCGTACGGTAGTAAAGAATGTTTCCATAGAAGTTAACCAGGGAGAGATTGTTGGTTTGCTTGGTCCAAACGGAGCAGGGAAGACAACTTCTTTTTATATGATTACCGGGTTGATTAGACCTAATGAAGGGAGAATATATATTGATGATGAGGATATTACCAATCTTCCGATATATAAAAGGGCACAAAGGGGAATTGGTTATCTGGCACAGGAAGCTTCAGTTTTCAGGCACATGAGTGTTGAGGATAATATCAGGTCGATACTGGAAATGACAAAGTTATCGGCACATGATCAGAAGACGAAGCTTGAAACGCTGCTTAATGAATTTGGTCTTCAGAAGATAAGAAAAAGTAAAGGGATACAACTTTCCGGAGGAGAAAGAAGGAGGACAGAAATAGCCAGGGCTTTGGCTATCAGCCCTAAATTTATGTTGCTTGACGAACCCTTTGCAGGAGTAGACCCGATTGCAGTTGAAGACATTCAAAACATTGTTTATCATCTTAAAGACAAGAATATAGGGATATTGATTACCGATCACAATGTACACGAGACGCTTGCAATAACCGACAGGTCGTATCTTCTGTTTGAAGGTTCAATATTGAAAGCCGGCAATGCTGAAGATCTGGCAAATGATGAAATGGTAAGGAAAGTTTATCTTGGACAGAACTTTGAATTAAGGAAGAAGAGGGAAAAATTCGAACATCCTGTAAACTAAATAGTCAATATCAATTTCTTATTGTGAATTATTAAAAAAAAGATTTATATTTGCGCCTCCAAAAAGCGGGCATGGCGGAATTGGTAGACGCGCCAGACTTAGGATCTGGTGCCACACGGCGTGGGGGTTCGAGTCCCTTTGCCCGCACAAATAACTAAAACCGTTTGGAAACATTTAAGGCACCGAACGGTTTTAATTTATCAGATCAGATAGAGGGTTTAAAATATTAAAGCAAAATTAACTTTTCAGTAAAATGAAAATTTCCAGGGAAAATGTCGATGAAATGAACGGACTTATCCGTGTTTCAATTGAAAAAGCAGATTATGAAGCATCAGTTGAAGGTGCTTTAAAAGATTACAGAAAGAAAGCAAACATGCCCGGTTTTCGTCCGGGAATGATTCCAATGGGCTTAGTAAAGAAAATGTATGGTAAAGCTGCTATGGCAGAAGAAATCAACAAGATTCTCAGCGAAAGCCTTTCAAAATTTATAGTTGAAGAAAAACTTGACATACTTGGTGAGCCTCTTCCAAATGAAGAACAGCAAAAGAGTATTGATTTTGAAAATGATACTGACTTTGAGTTTCTTTTCGACATTGGTTATTCCCCGGAAGTAAAGCTTACTTTAGATAAAAGGACCAAAATACCTTATTACAAGATTAAAGTAACTGAAGATTTGATTGACCAGCAGGCAGAAGCTTATGCAATGCGTTTTGGTGCCAACGAACCTGCTGAAGTTATTGAAGAAAAAGAAACAGTTAGGGGAGACATTGTTCAGCTCGATGCTGAAGGAAATTTAAAAGAAGGCGGAGCATCTGCTGAAATGGCCCTTATTTCAATCGACATCATTAAAGATGAAGCTATAAAGAAAAACTTTATCGGCAAGAAGGTTGATGATGTAATTGTTTTCGACATCAGAAAGGCTTATCCGAATAATACAGAATTGGCATATCTTCTTAATATTGACAAGAAAGATGCTGAGAATATAGAAGGAGATTTTAGAATTACAGTTAAGGAAATACATAAATTCGTTCCTGCTATTATTGATGAAGATCTTTTCAAGAAAGTATACGGTGAAGAAACTGAAATAAAAGATGAAGCTTCTTTCCGCGGTAAGATTTCAGAAGAAATAGCCCTTGCTTACGAATCATCGAGCGATTATAAATTCGGTATTGATGCACGTGAAGTGATCATGGGCAAAGTGAAAGCCGATTTCCCTGAAGATTTTCTTAAAAGGTGGCTTATTGCAACTAACAGGGAATTAAAGCAGGAAGAGCTTGATGCTGAGTTTCCACATTTCCTCGTTGACCTGAAATGGCAGATAATCAAGGAAAAGGTTGTAAAGGAAAACGAAATAAAGGTAGAAGAGGAAGAAGTTATTACACTTGCAAGAGAAGTAGCAGCAGCTCAGTTCCGTCAGTACGGAATGTTCGATATTCCTGTTCAGCATCTTGATGGTTTCGCCAAACAAATGCTTGAAAAGAAGGAAGACCGTAATAGATTATATAACAAAAAACTTGATGACAAGGTAATGGAAGTTGTAAAATCGAAAACGGCTCAGGAAGAAAAAGAAGTTACAAAAGAAGAGTTTGAAAAACTTTTTGAAAAATAAGATAGACAAAAGCCGGACAATTTGAGCCGGCTTTTTTATTGTGCATTTTACAATCAGTCATGTTTTATTGAGAATACTTCAATAAAGCACGATTGGGTTCAACTATTGTATTTTTTACTAAATTTGTAGACTTATTCAGATAAGAAAAAACTTTTTTATAACAGCTAAAATACACTTTGATGGATCAGAAGAAAGAATTCAGTAAATATGCAACCCGGCATTTAGGAATTAATAGTCAGGGTCTCGATAAATATGTATCATCAGTATATGGCAATTACATATCGCCGACAATAATTGAGGAGCGTCAGCTGAACATAGCAACTATGGATGTCTTTTCAAGGTTGATGATGGACAGGATAATCTTTCTTGGCGTTCCAATCGATGATTATGTTGCCAATATTATACAGGCACAGCTTCTGTTCCTTGATTCAACTGATCCCGGAAAAGACATACAGATATATTTCAACACTCCGGGGGGAGCAGTACATGCAGGACTCGGCATATACGATACAATGCAGTTTATTTCATCACCGGTTGCAACAATATGCACAGGGATGGCAGCTTCAATGGGGGCTGTATTGCTGACTGCCGGATCGGCAGGTAAACGTTCTGCACTCACTCATTCAAGAATAATGATTCATCAGCCTATGGGAGGTGCACAAGGACAAGCTTCCGATATTGAAATCACAGCCCGTGAGATAATGAAAATGAAAAAGGAATTGTACGAGATAATTGCCAAACATTCAGGTAATCCATTTGAAAAGGTAGAAAAAGATTCAGACAGGGATTACTGGATGACAGCCCAAGAGGCAGTTGAATATGGAATGATAGACCAGGTTTTGGTAAGAGATAAAAAATAAAAAATGGGAAAAGCAGCTGATAAGTGTTCGTTTTGTGGGAGAAGTAAATCTGAAACAGAACTCCTGATTGCCGGAATTGACGGGCATATATGCGATCGTTGTATTGAGCAGGCATATGCGATTGTTGAAGAGGAATTCAGGGGGAAAGGGACATTTGACTTATCAAAGATTGAGCTTTTAAAACCCAGGCAAATAAAAGAATTCCTTGACGAATATGTCATTGGTCAGGAGCATGCGAAGAAAATCTTATCGGTAGCTGTTTACAACCATTATAAGAGGCTGGGTCAGAAGGTGGGTAATGATGAAACTGAAATTGAAAAGTCGAACATTATCCTTGTCGGACCAACAGGAACCGGCAAAACCTTACTTGCAAGGACCATTGCCAGAATGCTTCATGTTCCTTTCACAATTGTAGATGCAACAGTCCTGACAGAAGCCGGTTATGTAGGTGAAGATATTGAAAGTCTTTTGACAAGATTGCTGCAGGTAGCTGATTATAATGTTGAAGCTGCTGAAAAGGGAATTGTATTTATTGATGAGATAGATAAGATTGCAAGAAAAGGGGATAATCCTTCTATCACAAGGGATGTTTCGGGAGAAGGTGTTCAGCAGGGATTGCTTAAACTACTTGAAGGTTCGGTGGTAAATGTACCGCCACAGGGAGGAAGAAAGCATCCAGAGCAAAAAATGATTGCCGTTAACACCAAGAATATACTTTTCATTTGCGGGGGTGCTTTTGACGGAATAGAAAGAAAGATAGCCCAAAGGATGAACACCAAGGTTGTTGGTTATACAGCAATAGAAGGAACTGCTCATATCGACAGGGACAACCTGATGCAGTATGTTGCTCCGATGGACCTCAAGGCTTTTGGACTTATACCTGAAATAATAGGCAGGCTTCCTGTTCTTACATATCTCGACCCGCTTGACCCTGCAGCTTTGAGGAGAATACTCACTGAGCCAAAAAATGCAATCGTAAAGCAATATATCAAGCTTTTTGAACTGGATAATATAAAACTCACCTTTGAAGAGAAAGCTCTTGATTATATCGTTGGAATAGCTGTTGAATATAAATTGGGAGCCCGAGGACTGAGGTCTATTTGTGAAACCATTATGACAGATGCCATGTTTGAAATGCCGTCTGAAAATAAAAAGAGCTTCACTATAACTGAAAAGTATGCCCGTGAGAAAGTGGAAAATGCGGGAATGAAATTGTTGAAGGCAAGCTGATTGAATCAGACACAAGTATCAAGACACAAGTATCAAGACACAAGTATCAAGACACAAGTATCAAGACGCAAGTATCAAGACACAAGTATCAAGATTGGTTCATCTGAATTGAAAGCTCCAGACACTTAACTTGGTTTATGCTTTCTAATAACTAAAAACTATCTTGAAATAATTGAGACGATATTCAAAGAGAAATAACTACCATCCCACACTTCACAAGTCTTGTGTCTTGTGTCTTGATACTTGATACTTGTGTCTAGTATTTCACAGTGATATGAAAGCATTTTTCGATGCGCTCGGTGACAACAACGCAGCGGCCTTCTCTTCTTAGTTCACCAATTGCTTCCGATAAGCATTTTATTGCCTTAGGATCCTGTACTCTGATATTCATCCATGGGAGTGGTCTTTTTACTATTGAAGCATAGGCAATATCAAAAGTAGTTCCATACAGATGTGATGTATTGGAAGAAGCATTTACATTTGACCGGCTAAGACTTTTCTGGCTTTCTTTAGTTCTGAGGAGAGAGCTTATCTGATATTTATAATTCCCCATTCCCTTTTCTTCAAGTTTCTTTTGAAATCTTTTGCCAATGTCGTCAAGTAATTTTTGAGCCTGTGGAGTGAGATATGGGTGAGAATGACTCAGGCGCATAACCACATAGTATTTGTTGCTTTTTATTTTTACAAGGCGGTCTTTTTTTATAAGATCAGGCAAGGAATTATGTAGAGCAGAAGAGTTTTTAAAGGATGATATTCCGTTTCTGCGGGCATATTTAAGGTGTAAGGAATTTAAGTCACGGTATTTATCGACTTTAATCCTTCCGTAAGATTCAGGTCTTGATAAAGAATTAAATTTATCTGCAATTGGAGACCACAAGCATAAAATAAGCAGGATAGCGGCAGCTGAGATTGCTATTATCCTGAATTTCTTCCGGTATTGCGGTTTTAACCTGTATTTGAATAACTTTTTTCTTAGCTGTTCTATTTTGTCAGACCAGTCAATCATAAACAGAAATTGTTTTCTGAACAAAAATAGATAAAAACTTATGTGAAGTTATATGATACAGAAGTCTTTTATCCGAAAGATTTTAACAACTTATTAAAAAATAAAAAGGCTGCTCAATTTGGGCAGCCTTTTTATCCATATAAGTATTTTATTATTCTTTGTATTTACCTGTTACAGTAATAGTTGATCCAACATCAGAAACTTTAACAGTAGAGTTGGTTACATGAATCAGGAAGTATTTTCCGCTTACAATAGTAGCAAGTACATAATCATAAGTTTGTGATGCCTGAGTAGCAGAAACTTTTTCCCATTTGTCCATGTCAGTAGCAGCATCAACAGCAGCTTTCATTGCTTCGAGAGATGTTAATGAAGTCCATTTGGCAGCATCAAGTTCAACAAATTTGTCAGAACCTTTCTTGATGATTGCATTTGTAGCAGTATTGCTTTTCCATGTTAAACCAAATGTTGCAAGACCTGTTGCATCAGCACCGCCTACACGTTTCCATTCAAAATCCTTAGCTTCAGAAAGAGGAGTATCTTTACGAACTGCCTTAATGTATTTCTGAGTGCTTGCCTGTTTTGCTTCATCAGTAACAGTAAAAGTTACGGTAATTACAGTTCCGTCAGTAACTTCGCTTCCAACAGTTGCTGTAACAGTAACAGTTTCAGCTGAAGTACCTGCGAAAGTTTGTGAACCACCGGTAAGAGTTATGCCACCTTGATTTGTAGTTGTACTCAAAGTAGCAAGACCGGTTTCTGATGACAAGGAAACAGTGAAATCGATAGAATCGCCAATATAAACATCAGTAGTATCTGCACTTGGAGAGTTGACTGATATTGTTGGCGGGTTGTCTTCGATTAATCCTCCATCACAAGCAGTAAACAAACCTGCCACAGCAATTGCAATAACAGGTAAAAATTTAATTGTCTTTTTCATAAACCTAATTGTTCTTTTTGTATTCATTTAAAAAATTTGAAAATTATATTAGTCTAATTTTATTCACTTAAGTTAATAATACGTTTTCAAAAAGAAATTGTTTTGTCGTTGGTTAAAAAAATCAAAATTTATTCAAATTTAAAACAAATATCTGTTTTAGTCCACAAAAATATCAATTATCGTGCTAAACTTTCAATTTAGCAAAATTTCTGCAGTAAAAATTAAAGGATTACTTTTACAGGCTTATTATTAGATATATGACTGAACAAATTTATAAGGGGAAAAAAGTTGCATTTTGCACTTTGGGTTGTAAGCTGAATTTTTCTGAGACTTCAACAATATCTCACAAATTTGAAGACCTTGGTTTTGAAAAGGTCGGATTTAAAGAAATTGCAGATGTATATGTAATCAACTCTTGTTCTGTAACTGCAGAAAGTGATAAAAAGAGCAGGAATATAATACGCTCAGCAGTGAAAAGGAATCCTGATTCACTTGTGATAGTAACCGGATGTTATGCACAGCTCAATAGTAAAGAGATTGCAGAGATAGATGGTGTAGATGTGATATTGGGAAGTGGTGAAAAAGACAAGATTACTGAATGCCTGGAAGATCTTAGTAAAAAAAAGGATAAAGTCATAAATGTTGCAGGATATAAGGATATAAAAAAATATTTCTCTGCATATTCCTATGGAGACAGAACAAGAAGTTTTTTGAAGGTACAGGATGGTTGCAATTATTTCTGTACATATTGTACTGTACCTCTGGCAAGAGGTGGAAGTCGCAACGCATCAATAAAGGAAACTGTTAAAAATGCCGAAGAAATTGCTGCAAAAGGTATAAAGGAAATAATTCTTACAGGAGTAAACATTGGGGACTTTGGCCATTCAACAAATGAAAAGTTTATTGATCTTATAAAAGAGTTGGATAAAGTTGAGGGGATTGAACGGTACAGAATATCATCGATAGAACCTAATCTCCTTACAGATGAAATAATAGAATTTGTAGCATCATCAAGAAGGTTTGTTCCTCATTTCCATATACCTCTGCAATGTGGTTCGGATGAAGTGCTGAAATTGATGAAAAGAAAATACCTTAGAGAAGTTTTTACTGGAAGGGTAAAAAAGATAAAGGAAATAATGCCTGATGCATTTATAGGAGTAGACGTTATTGCCGGAACTAACGGAGAGACTGAAGAATATTTCGAAGATTCATACAGGTTTATTGAGTCAACAGATATTTCCCAGCTTCATGCTTTCCCTTACTCAGAGCGCCCGGGAACTAAAGCACTTGAGATTGCATATAAGGTTCCTGTCAATGAAAGAAAAGCCAGGGTTCAACGATTGATAGCACTTTCTGAAAAGAAACATCATGAGTTTTATAGCAGCAATTTAGGGACGGTTAGGAAGGTCCTTTTTGAAGAGGATAGGAAAAATAACCGAATTCTGGGGTGGACTGATAACTACATAAGAATTGAGGCAGACTGGAATAAAAACCTAAAGAACAAGATAGTAGATTTTAGCTTGGAATCTATTAATAACGATGGTCATGTTGAAGGACACATTTTATAATGATGTTTAAAAGTATATTTTTGAGAGGGGGTTCATTATTCTAAGAGTTTAAATATGATCAGGCGTTTTTTACTTTTCAATTTAGTATTTAATATTTTATTTCCGTCATTTCTTTTGGCCCAGATAAAAATCAATGAAATACTTTCTTCAAATTATTCAGGTATTATTGATGAAGACAATGAAAACTCTGATTGGATAGAATTGTTCAATAATTCCGATGACATTATAAACCTGAAAGGATATAAACTTTCCGATGAGCAGTCAGCTTCACCGGCATGGGAATTTCCATCATTTGAAATGTTGCCAAAATCCTATTTGCTTGTTTTGGCATCGGGTAAGGATAGAAAAGAAATATCGTACAGGTATAAAACATTAATTGATAAGGGAGATATCTGGAAGTATAGCATTATTACTTCTTCTCCGCCGAATGGTTGGAGAAATACTGACTTTAATGATTCATCATGGGAAGGCGGGGGTAGTGGTTTCGGATATGGTGATAATGATGATAATACGCAGCTGAATGGCGTTGAAAGGCTTTGTATCAGAAAGGAATTCAATATTGACAATGTAAATTCAGTTAAGGAAATATTGCTGCATATGGATTATGATGATGGATTTATAGCATTTATAAATGGCAAAATGGTAGCAGCAGGAGGTAACATTTCATATTCTGAAGATTACTCTCAGGTTACCATTGACGGTGATACTGAAGCTAAAATGTATCAGGGTGGAAGTCCCGAATTGTTTAGAATTCAGCCTCCTTACAACTTTCTTAGAAATGGCAAGAATGTATTGGCTATACAGGGATTTAATATAAGTTCCACATCATCAGATTTTAGTCTGATCCCAATATTGACAATAGGTTCGACAGACTATTCTTCAAATAATATATCTGAGTTAATTAATGTCGGAGAGAAAAACCTTCATACTAATTTTAAGATTTCAAATGAAGGAGAGCCGATATATCTTTTTAACAGTGAAAATGTAATAATAGATACCATAGGGGCAGTTTTTCTTACCAATGACATATCTTACGGAAGATATCCTGACGGGGCAGAAGAGTTGTTTTACTTTCCTATTCCTACACCCGGAGGGACTAATAAAGGGCAGGTAAGTAATTACACAATCGACAGTGTATATTTCTCCGTAGCGGGTGGCTATTATATTGGACAGATAAGTGTTGGCATGAGTTCAAAAGGAACGGGGGGTATAATACGGTATACTTCAGACGGGTCTGTTCCAAACGAAAATAGCAGCAGATATATTGATCCGGTTTATATTAATAAATCCACAGTATTGAGGGCAGCATATTTTAAAGAATTAAATAAAAATAATCCTGTTTCAACATGCACATATATTTTTGAAAGAAACAATGGGTTGCCGGCCTTTTCAATTTCTACTGATCCATATAATCTTAAAGATTATAATTATGGGATATATGCGGATGGTCCGAATGCTGATCCAAGTGATCCCCATTTTGGAGCTAATTACTGGATGGACTGGGAGAGACCTGTTGGAGTTGAATTTTTTGATGATAAAGGGATAGCACAGCTGAATCAGCAGGCAGGAGTAAAAATATCGGGTAACTGGTCGAGAGCGAGGCCTCAGAAGTCGATGGCCTTGTATGCAAGAAGTAAATACGGGAAAGGTGATTTTGATTATAAGTTTTTTCATGACAGGGCAAATGATTCATTCGAATCAATAAACCTTCGTAATTCGGGAAACGACTGGAATTATAGCTTCTTCAGGGACGGACTTGTTTCCGAGATTGCTAAAGGGATGAATATTGACCGTTTGGCTTATCAACCTTCAGTAGTATACCTTAACGGTGAATATTGGGGTATTCTTAATCTAAGGGAAAAGCCAACACAACATTATTTGGAAGAGAATTACGGGGTTGATAAATCAAAGGTTAATATCCTTGAAAACAATGGGGATGTTATTGAGGGGGATGCAAGTGATTATGCAAAGCTTAGGAATTTCATTACAGCAAGGTCAATATCGGAAAAAGAAAATTATGAATATGTTTCAGGTAAAATGGATATTGACTGCTTTATAGATTATCAGATACTGGAAATTTACATTCATAATGGTGATTGGCCTGGAAATAATATCAAATTCTGGAATACATCAAATGGGTACAGTAAATACCGCTGGATAATATTTGATACTGATTTCGGGTTTGATTTATATCACAATTCAAGCTATATCAATTCACTGGAGTTCGCAACTGAAGAAAATGGTCCCAGTTGGCCTAATCCACCATGGTCGACAATGTTTTTAAGAAAGCTGATTGTCAATGATGAATTTAAAGTCAGGTTTATTAACAGATTTATGGATTGTCTGAACACTAATCTTGCATCTGAAAACATTAATAATAAAGTAGACTCAATAGCAAGCATTATTGATTTGGAAATGTATAACCATACTCAAAAGTGGGGTAATACTTATTATAATAGCTGGCTAAATGAAGTTGAAGAGATAAAAAACTTTAATATAGACAGGAATTATACAATTAGGGAATATATCAGGAGCTATTTTGGTCTTGGGAATATTGTTTCACTTACAATCAATGTAAATGATAAGCAGGGAGGAAAAGTAAAACTGAACACAATAACTCCTGCAAAATATCCTTTTACGGGGAAATATTTCAAAGGCATTCCTGTAGCATTGACAGCAATACCTGAACCGGGATATAAGTTTGTGAGATGGGAAGGTAATTCAGGTAGTGGTTCGATAAAAATTAATCAGTTTTTATCCGGGAGTGAAAAGTACACTGCTGTATTTGAGAAAGCCGATGAACCAGAAAAGATGATAGTTATTAACGAGATAAGCTATAACTCTTCAGAAGAAAACAAAACAGGCGATTGGATTGAGATATATAATGCAGGTAGTCAGTCTGTTGATCTTACTAATTGGGCAATTCAGGATTATAATGCAGATAACGGATTTGTATTTCCGCAAGGCAAAATAATTTATCCTGGAGAATATTTGGTTGTTGCTCAGGATAGCAATTCATTCAATTCAAATTATCCGGGGTTAAAGAATAAATACGGTAATTTCTTATTCGGATTAAATTCAGGAGGAGATATAATTTATCTTTATGATGGTGAGGGGAATGAGATTGATAAGGTATTATATGGGACTACTTCCCCATGGCCAGATAGTGCATCAGTCAGGGGAGCAACTCTTGAACTTGTTAACTGTTACGAAGATAATAACAATGCAACCAACTGGCAGACAGGAATATATGGAGGAACACCTGGAAGGAAAAACAGTGTTACCAGCTCTGTAATCAATAATAAGCTATTACCGGAGACAGAAGCATACTGTTATCCTTCAGTTTTTAAAGAATATACTACTTTAAAGTTTTATAGCAATAATAAAAGTCCTTATTTTGTAGAGATAATTGACATTGGAGGTAAAACTGTATTTTCTTCTTCAGGAAAGGCAGAAGCAAATGAGATGGTTAATCTTGAATTATTCAGAGATGGTAAAAACTTCAAAAATGGATTTTATCTTATTCGGATAGTAACAGATAATCGGTCGGATGTAGTTAAAGTATTAAAGAAATAGATAAATCTTGTTTATGGATTTAAAAGAATTATGTATTAAGGTAAGGGAAATAGTAAAAGAAACCGGATTATTCATACTGGAGGAAAGGAAAAACTTTTCTATGTCTAAAGATGTTGAAATTAAAGGTCATAGCAATTATGTTACTTATATTGACAAAGCTTCTGAAGAAAGATTAGTCAGAGAGCTTGGAGAATTAATTCCCGGATCCGGATTTATTGCCGAAGAGGGGACATCAGAAAAAAAAGGAGAAGTATATAATTGGGTAATTGATCCGATTGACGGGACAACAAATTTTATACATGGATTATCACCCTTTTCAATCAGTGTAGGATTGATGAGAAACAAAGAGGTAGTTTTGGGTGTAGTATATGAAATATCTCATGGCGAAATGTTTTATGCATGGGAAGGAAGTGAAGCATATTTGAATGGAGAGATAATAAAAGTATCGGTGAACAGTGAACATCAGCAGGCTTTGATTGTAACAGGTTTTCCTTATTGCAATTTTAAGCATCTTGATAGTTATTTTGCTACGATGCGTGAGGTAATGGAAAAGGCAAGCGGAATAAGAAGATTGGGGTCAGCTGCTATTGATTTGTGTTATGTTGCTTGTGGCCGTTTTGAAGCTTTTTGGGAATATGCACTTAATCCATGGGATGTTGCTGCAGGTTCGTTTATAGTAAAACAGGCAGGAGGAAAAGTCAGTGATTTTTCCGGTGGGGACAGATATTTATTTGGGGGTGAGATAATTGCTTCCAATTCAAATTATTTCGATAAATTTTACGAAATTGTATATAAAAATTTAAAGAAATAGCATGGAAAACATTCGTAAACAGGTTCTGCTGGACCTGATAACTGCTTTAGACCAAAAGAATTTTGATCTTGAAGCATGGAAAATAAGGGCATCTTTAATAATAAAGAAACTCTTTGGGGAAAACGATGAAAAATATGTTCTGATAAAAAATCTGAAATATGATTATTCAAGCTGGAATCTGAGGGATAATTCAGGTGGCAATCAGCATGATGCAGTAAAGATAAAAGCCAGAGGAATAATTGAATCAGCAATCACTGAAATTTCACTTGTAAAAGATGAACCATATATTATGAAAGTGGTAACACAGGAACTTACAGGTTTTGAGCTTTCAGCATTAAAACAATGTATTCATGATTCTGATAATGTAGTTCCGGAATTAGAGAAGTTCGTTGAAGGGTTAGCTGTTCAAAAGAAAAATGCTATTTTAACTCAGTTGATTCTGGGATCATCATCCAAATGAAGCGAAGCATTGGTTATTACATATTAATGGCTGTAACATGGCCAATGCAGCTTTTTAAGTTGGAATTTCACTATTTTTTTTCCGGCATACTTTATTTTATAATTTACAATATAGTCGGATACAGGAGGAAAGTTGTTTTTGAAAATTTAAAGAACTCTTTCCCGGAGAAAAGCATTGAAGAAAGGAAAGCTATTGAAAGAAACTTCTACAGAGGTTTTGCTGATATGTTTATTGAAACATTGTATTTTACACATATTAATATTGAAAAGCAAAAGAAAAGACTGGCTCTTGAGAATTTTGAACAAGTAAAAGAAATTCTTTCCGGGGGGAGAAATATTGTATTAATATCCGGGCATTTTGGCAATTGGGAATTCTTTCAACTTTTCAATAAAGAACTTCCTATTAATAAATATTTTATTTACAAGAAGTTAGGGAACAAAGTATTTGATCAGTTTTACAAAGATTTGAGGGGTAGGGCTGCAATGCCTCTGGAGATGAAAGAAACATACCGGAGGCTGGCAACTGATAAAAATGAAGGTCAGCAATTTGGAGTTTTTTGTATCAGTGATCAACGGCCTCTGAAATCGGAGATTAATTACTGGCTGAGGTTTATGAATCAGGATACTCCGGTCATGTTGGGGACTGAAAAGATTGCAAGGAAAACAGATTCAGTAGTTTTTTATCTGGAGATATCAAAAATAAAGAGGGGATATCATAAACTAAGGTTTGAGCTAATGGTTGAAAATCCGGGTGAAGCAGAAGAGCATAAAATAACAAAATTGTTTTTCGAAAAGCTTGAAAATTCAATCAGATTGTCCCCTGAGCAATACTTTTGGACACATAAAAGGTGGAAATATAAAATTGAAGATTTTAAAATAAAATAAACCATAATTCTTGAAAGCTGCTATTGTAATATTAAACTGGAACGGGAAGGAGCACCTGAAAAAATACATGCCATCAGTTGTTGGATACACTGACACTTCTCTTGCTGAAATTATAGTGGCAGATAACGGTTCAACTGATGATTCAGTCGCTTTTTTAGATGAGAATTACCCTTTTATAAGGATTATAAAGCTTGACAGTAATTATGGATTTGCCGGAGGTTATAACAAAGCATTGGCTCAAATAGATGCGGAGATATTTTGTTTGCTGAACAGTGATGTTAGGGTTACAGCAGGATGGTTGGATAAGATTTTTAAAATATTCAGTGAGGAAGATAATGTTGGGGCAATTCAACCAAAAATACTTTCAGACAGAGATACTTCACGATTTGAGCATGCAGGGGCAGCCGGAGGGTTTATCGATAAATATGGGTATCCGTTTTGCAGGGGGCGAATAATGGACGTTATTGAAAAGGACAATGGCCAGTATGATAATACAATCGATATATTTTGGGCTTCAGGAGCATGCTTATTCATAAGGGCTGATTTATTCAGGAGAAGTGGCGGTTTTGATGTCGATTTCTTTGCCCATATGGAGGAGATAGATCTATGCTGGCGACTAAAAAATCAAGGATACAGGATATTATTTACTCCTGAAAGTGTTGTTTATCATTGGGGAGGAGCCACTCTTGAGTATAATAATCCGTATAAGCTTTTTTTGAATTTCCGTAACAGTTTATGGACACTATATAAAAATTATACAGGTAGCAATTTGTTTTGGGTACTTTTCCGCCGTATGATGATTGATACTTTAGCAATAGTCAAGTACCTTTTTACATTAGATTTTAAAAATTCCTTTGCAGTAATAAGGGCTCATTTAGTTTTTCATAAAACAAAAGGTAATATTAAAGCAAAAAGAAAAGAGTTGATTTCAAAAGTTATGGTTAAATCTCATGACCAGATACTTGGTTCAAGCATTGTTTGGCAATTCTTTGGAAATAATAAAAAACATTTTGGAGGATTAAATGAATTCCATAAAAGCTGATCTCAGCTCATATCAGTTTTTTCCTTTTTCAATTCATTTACTTTACTGAAATCAATACCTATATCCAGGTCATTTCTGTATATGGAAGTCAGGTTTAAAGTTTTCATTCTGTTGAATCCGGAAATCCACATATAAATAATAAAAGGGATGAAAATTAATAGCAGATAATTTATCCCTGACATAAGAATAAAGTCGTAGAAACCATGAAGAATAAACGGGACAATAAATGACAACCAAAGATATCCGGTTCTCTTTTTGGGGTAGAATTTGGCAAAAGCAAAAAAGTAGCCCATAGTAATTCCAAATAAAGCATGGGCAGGTACAGCAGTTATTGCTCTTGCAATACCGGTACTAAATCCTGACTGTAGGACGTACAAAACATTTTCTACTCCTGCAAAGCCTAATGAAATGAAGCATGAATATACAATACCATCAAACTTTTCATTGAATTCCTTACTTTTCCACATCAAAAGAAACAGGGCAGCAAGTTTAAAACCTTCTTCGCAAAGGGAAGCAACCATAAAGGCATGCCAGGCTGATTCAGCGAAGCCTGGAGTTTTGGGTCCTATAAAAGAAAATATCTTTTCTGCAAAAATTACCGGAATAGTAATAAAAGCTCCGGATAAAAGAGCTAAAAGAAGAATTGAAAGGGGTTCCTTTTCGTATTTATCCCTGAAATATATATATAACGCAATTATTAATACAGGTGCTAAAGCCAGAATAATAAGGCCATTCATTTATATTGATGCTATTAATTCACTGAAAATGATTTCAAGATTTGGACCTGCTAAGGCAGCAATATCCAAAACCTCATTATGCTTATTACCTTCTTCAGAAATTATTAATCCATTGTTTGTGATTACTGATATTGCAAATATTTTAATTCCCATATGATGGGCAACAATTACTTCAGGAACAGTAGACATACCAACTGCATCTCCGCCAATAGTATGCAGATATCTGTATTCAGCCGGAGTTTCAAAGCTTGGGCCTGTGCCTCCAACATAAGTTCCTTCATGAAGATTGATATAGTGTTTATTGGCAATGTTTCTTGCAATCTGGCACAATTCAGTATTATATGTTTTTGACATGTCTGGAAAGCGTGGTCCTAATTCATCTATGTTTTTTCCAATAAGAGGGTTAGTACCAAACCAGTTGATATGGTCAGTAATCATCATAAGGTCACCAACTTCAAAGCTGTAATTAATTCCTCCCGCTGCATTCGACACAAGAAGGTATTCTATGCCAAGTAATTTGAATACTTTTACAGGAAAAGTAACAACATCCATTGGATATCCTTCGTAGTAATGGAAACGCCCCTGCATTACAACTATATCTTTACCCTGATATTTTCCAAAAATGAGCTTTCCTTCATGACCTTCTACAGTTGATACCGGGAATCCGGGTATTTCTGAATAGTCAAGAGTAGATTCAATTGAAACCTTATTTGCAAAATCTCCAAGGCCTGAACCTAAGATTACTGCAATTTTGCCGGAAAAAGATGTTTTATCTTTTATGAAGGCGGCTGTTGCTTTTATTCTCTCTAACATAGGTTAAAATTCTTTTATTGAATAAATCCTTTGTGCGATCTAAAAATTTAATTTCTATTGGAATATAGTAAAGAATATCAAAAAAACCTTCGGGATATTTATTTATAGCTTTTAGTCTTACAAGATCTTTCTCAGTAGTAATAATCAGTTTTCTTTTATTATCAATTTCTTTAAAAGAATTATAAATATCATCAAGATCTTTTTCAGTGTATGCATAATGATCTGGGAATTTCTTATGAATGATATCTCCTACCTGATCTTTCAGATAGCCAATCAGAGGAGAAGGATTTGCTATTCCTGTTACAAGCATGACTGTATACTTTAGCATATCATCAAAGAACAGGGTTCTTCCTTTTTCTGCAGGTGTTATTTCACCATAAACAATACTTGTAAAAAACAGATTCTGATAAGGACGAATATCAAGCTTGTTTTTTATTATCCGTTGATCTATCGGTTTTAATTGTCCCGGACATTTGGTGAAAATAATAAAATTAGCCCTGTAGCTTGATTTAATAGATTCTCTCAGTTTACCAGCAGGCAATAACATATCATCATAAACCGGTTGAGTAAAATCAAAGAGAAGGATATTGATATTCGGTTCAACTCTTCTGTGTTGAAAAGCATCATCGAGTATAATGACATCAATGTTAAGGTCTTTATTGTTAAGGATGTTTCTTATAGCTGTATCCCTTTTCTTACTTACAGCTACTGTTACATCAGGGTATTTTTGTTTTATCTGCACAGGTTCATCCCCGATATCATTTATCGTAGACTGAGAAGTTGCAAGAATAAATCCCTTAGATTTTCTTTTATAACCCCTGCTGATAAATGCTACTTTAAATTCTTTTCTTAGAATATTGATTAAATATTCAGCATGAGGAGTCTTTCCTGTTCCTCCAACTGTTAGGTTGCCAACAGAAATAACAGGTACTTCATAATTGTGATGGTGTAGGATATTGGAGTCATAGAGAAAATTGCGGGATGAAATAATCAATCCGTAAATCATTGACAGCGGGTATGTGAATAATTTAATCATTGTGTAAAAATAGTTTATAATTTACGAAGTAATGGACTAAGACAAAAAAAAGTTGCCTGTCAATGACAGACAACTTTTTTTAAAGTAAAAAAAATATGAGAGATTAATTAACTTCGAATTCATAAGGAAGTCTTGCCTGAATTCCGTTAATATTTTTTAGAGTTTCAAGGGTTTTATAATATTTCATTCCTTCTCCAAGGTTCTTTTCCAATATTTTATATTCCATTTGCGCAGAGAAGCTTTTGATAATTTCTTCGAAAGGATCTTTTTTAACAGGTAATTTTACTACTCTGTAATGGTCAAGTCCTCCCATTTCCTTTGCGATTTCAATAGCATCGTTTAGATTCCCCAACATATCTACCAGGCCGAGTTTAAGGGCATTTTCACCAGTCCATACGCGCCCTTGTCCGATTTCATCTACTTGCTGATAAGGTAAACCTCTTCCTTCTGATACGTGGTTAACAAATGTAGTATATACATTTTCAACCATACCCTGCATAATTTCTCTTTCTTTATCATTCAATGGACGTGTAACAGAAGGTAAGTCACTTTTTTCATTAGTCTTAACTACTTCTGTATTTATACCTAATTTCTTACTTAAAAGATTCTGGAAGTTAGGAATAACGCCAAATACTCCAATTGAACCTGTTAAAGTTGTAGGATTTGCAATAATAGTATCAGCAGCGCAGGCAATGTAATAACCTCCTGATGCAGCTAAATCTCCCATGGAAACAACGACAGGTTTTTGCTTAGTAGCTAAATCAACTTCCCTCCAGATAAGCTCTGATGCAACTGAGCTACCTCCGGGAGAATTAATACGTAAAACGATAGCTTTAATTGTTGTATCCATCCTTGCTTCACGAATAACTTCTGCCATTTCCGGTCCGCTTATTGATTCTTCTGTCAAAGAAGTTCCCGGTGTCATTGAAATTTCACCTGAAGCATAAATAACTGCAAGTTTGTTTTTTGTAAATGTTTTACCTTCATTTTTTACAACTGTTGGTTTAACATCGTGCAGGGATATGAAATTTATCTTTTCATTTTGCTTTATTCCAATTTTTTCACGCATCATATCAAGTACCTGATCTTCATATACTACGCTGTCAACAAGTCTGTATGATAATAAAGTATTTGCAGGACGATAAGTCATATTTTCATCAGCAATTCTGTTTAGTTCAGATATTGATATATTCCTTGATTCCGAAATACCTCTCACAATGTTATTCCAGATGCTTCCGATATAAACCTCAATTTGTCTTCTGTTTTCGGGACTCATTTTATCAAGCATGAACGGCTCAACAGCAGATTTAAATTTCCCGTGCCTTATGATTTGCATTTCTACGCCAAGCTTATCCAATGCATTTTTATAAAAAGTATTTGTAGATGCAATACCTGAAAATACTATCATTCCTTCAGGATTTATAAATACTTTATCTGCCAGTGAAGTCAGGAAGTATCCCTTTTGTGAATAGGATTCTGAATATGCATAAATGAACTTTTCTGAATCTTTAAAATCAAGCAGGGCATTTCTTATTTCCTCACATGCTGAATAACCGGCATTTATTTCATCAACTTTAAGATAAATTCCTTTTATATTCTCATTATCCTTGGCATTTTCGATAGCTGTAATAATTTTATCAAGACCTAATTTCTTCGTGCCGGAAAGTCCCGGGATATCCAATGACTGAAATGGATCATTTGGTTGGCGGTCAACAATTGCTTCATCAAAATTGATTGCAAGTACTGAATTATCCTTGATTACAATTTCTTTAGTATCTGTAGAGGATACAATTGCCGCAACGACACCTCCAAGTATAATTATTGTCATTATTATAACAATTATCAATCCGACAATTGTTGCTAAAGTGTATTTTAAGAAACTTCTCATTTTATATTGTTTTATGTTTTTCTAATGCTTTTAAAATTAAACTCATAAAATATGTATGTAATTAGATTAGTTAATTACAAATGAATGTCAATTTTTTTTCCATTAATAACTTTTTTCAAAAAAGAATGTTCATTTTTAATAAATTTAATTTTAAACTTAATTAACTAATTTTTTAAGATGAGTAAAGTATTTATATCCCTGGGAACTAACTTGGGCGATAAATTAAAAAATCTTTATACAACCATTATTGAAATTAAAAACAATCTTGGTGAAGTAATCCTTATTTCTGGGAAATATGAAACTGAACCATGGGGATTCTCTGCTGAAGAGTCGTTTATTAACATGGTTATTTTAATTGACACAAACCTTCAACCTGTTGATTTAATGAAAAAAATCCTTTCTATTGAAAAAAAAATGGGCAGGATAAGGAAAAAAAATAAAACCGGCTATGAATCCCGGGTTATTGACATCGATATTTTGTTTTATGAAGATATAATTATCTCAAATATTTGGGTTAAAATTCCTCACCCTTTAATTCAACACAGAAGGTTTATTCTTGAGCCTTTTAATGAAATTGCAAAAGATTTTCGACATCCAGTTTTGAATAAACGAATATCTGAATTGCTTGCTGAATGTCAGGATGAAGGCAAAGTCAAACTTATTCAGTCTTCATCTTCAGTATAGTACAAAAAATCGTTGAAAGGGAAACGTGTAACATGTACCTTTTTTACTTCATCGTAAAGTATAGATTTGAATTCCTCTATATTGATTTTTTCCTTAGCTGAAATAAAAATTGAAGGAGTATTGTTCTTTGCTATCCAGCTATTCTTCCAATCTTCCAGCGAGTTGTTTTCCTTCGTCATTTCAGTTAAGTCATCCGAATCTTTTTCCACATAAGTAAAGGCATCAATTTTATTGAAGATATAAATTGTGGGCTTATCAGCTGCATCTATCTCTTCAAGTGTTTTATTGACAACATTGATTTGTTCTTCGAAGCCTTTATGCGAAATGTCAACAATGTGAAGTAAAACATCTGCTTCTCTTACTTCATCCAGAGTTGATTTGAAAGATTCAACAAGCCCGTGGGGTAATTTTCTGATAAAGCCTACTGTGTCAGCTATAAGAAATGGAAGGTTGCCGATAACCATTTTCCTGACTGTAGTATCCAAAGTAGCAAACAATTTATTTTCTGCAAACACCTCAGATTTACTAAGCAGGTTCATTATTGTTGATTTACCCACATTAGTATATCCAACCAGGGCAACTCTTACCATTTTACCTCGGTTTTTTCTTTGCGTTGACATTTGAAGGTCAATCTTTTTAAGTTGCTCTTTCAGCCTTGCAATTTTATCAAGAATAATACGTCGGTCGGTTTCTATTTGTGTTTCCCCGGGACCTCTCATTCCAATCCCTCCTCTTTGTCTTTCGAGGTGAGTCCACATCCTTGTGAGTCGTGGTAGTGTATACTGAAGCTGGGCAAGTTCTACCTGAGCTTTGGCATAGGCAGTCTGTGCTCTTGATGCAAAAATGTCGAGGATAAGGTTTGTTCTGTCGAGAACCTTGCATTCAACTACCTTTTCAATATTACGTAGTTGAGTTGCAGAAAGTTCATCATCAAAAATGACGGTGTCAATTGAATTTTCCTGAATATAAGCAGCAATTTCATCTAGCTTACCCGAACCAACAAAGGTTACAGGGTGAGGAAATTGAATTCTCTGGAAAAACTTATTTACAACTTCAGCGCCTGCAGTATAAGCAAGAAATTCCAGTTCTTTAATATATTCCTTAGCCTTAACCTCATTCTGATCCTGAGTTATAAGACCAATTAAAACTACTGTTTCCTTTTTTTGTTCTGTGATAATAATATCCGCCATTTTTACATAAAAAAACCTGATTCCGATATTATCAGAATCAGGATATAGATTTTTTTAATTGTACTTTATTGTAATTGGAAATTAATTGGTACAGTGTAAGATACCCTTACTGGTTTACCCCTTTGCATTCCAGGTTTCCATTTAGGAAGATTATTTACAACGCGGAGAGCTTCCTGGTCAAGTGAAGGGTCAATACCTCTGGCAATACGGGCATTGCTGATTCCACCGTCCCGGTCAACTACGAATTGTACATATACCTTACCTTGAATACCATTTTCAGCAGCAATAACCGGATATTTGATATTATCAGCAATCCATTTGCGCAGTGCAAGTTCACCACCCGGAAATTCAGGCATGTCTTCTACTATGACAAATATTTCTGCTTTTGTTTCGTCTTCTTCTTCTTTTGGTGCAGATATTACCGGAGCTGCATCAATAATTGTAGCATCATTTGCTTCAGTAGATTCGAATTCAAATTCATCTTCAATTTCCACATCATCATCGATGATAGTAAGAACTTCAATAACTTTTGGAGGTGGAGGAGGTGGTGGTGGTTTAACTTCCTCAGTCCTTGTAATAGGAATGATTTCTTCTTGTATTGTTTCGGTAGTCAATTGTCCCAATGTATCGGCAGATTTAACTGTATCATTAAGGTTAAATGCCATCAGAACGACTCCTAGTGCAACCACAAGACCAATCTCAACGAAGTATGACTTCTTGTTTTCGAGATCAGCTTTTGGTGTCTTCTTAAGTTCCATAGTAATTATTTAATGCATTTAAATACTCAAATTATAGGGCGATAAAGTTAAAAAATATCTTCTAATTGAATACTTCTATTACAATATTTCTTTTAAAAAAGATTTTTGTTCTTTTTTGAAAGTAAACGTAAAACCACCTGCTTCTATTATAAGTAAAATTATATATTTGCAAAATGTTATTGGGGGATTAGCTCAGTTGGCTAGAGCGTTTGACTGGCAGTCAAAAGGTCATCGGTTCGATTCCGATATTCTCCACTGAAACAAGACGCTGAAAATGAAAGAGTTGCAATCAAAATAGCAACTCTTTTTTTATGTGTATATATATAC